>JAYTZB010000331.1:0-6685 GCA_043742085.1 Polyangiaceae bacterium | reverse complement strand
GCGGCGCGAGCGCATGCCGGAGATGCCGGTCGACGAGGCGTACTTCGTCCTTTCGCCGGACTGGGTCTGCGATTTGCTCTCGCCGAGCACCGCGTCGCTCGATCGCGGCGACAAGCTGAACGTGTGAGGTAGACGCGAGGTAGACGCGAGGTAGTCGTCAGCGAGAGAGGGAGCGGCGCGTCCAGCGGCCGCTCGGCGCTGCGCTGAATCCCGTGCCGCGCTCGTAGATGGTCTCGCCGCGGAGGATGGTCCGCATCACCGCGCCGCGCAGGGACCGCCCCGCGTAGGGCGTGATCTTGTGGCGATGCTCGAGCGTGGCGGGATCGATGGTGTGCGTCGCGTCGGGATCCCAGAAGACGAGGTCGGCGTCGCAGCCCACCGCGATCGCGCCTTTTTTTCCGGTCAATCCTGCGAGGCGCGCCGGGGCCTCGCTCATCCAGTGCGCCATGTCGCGAACGCTCGCGCCGCGCGCGCGCGCTCCGGTCCACACCGCGGCGAGGCCGATCTGCAGCGAGGAGATGCCGCCCCAGGCCTTCATGAAGTCGCCCGAGCCGGAGCACTTCATCTCCGCCGACGATGGCGAGTGGTCGGTGACCACCTGATCGATGAGGCCCTCGCGGAGAGCGTCCCACAGCATGGCGCGGTTGCTCGCCTCGCGGATGGGCGGCGCGCACTTGTACGCGGTGGCGCCATCGGGGATCTCCTCGGACGCGAACGTGAGGTAGTGCGGGCACGTCTCGACGGTGAGCGGCACCTTGCTCTCACGCGCGCGACGGAAGGTCGTCAACGCATCGGACGACGACAGGTGAACGATGTGCGCGCGGCATCCCGTCTCTTGCGCGAGGCGGAGCACGAGATCGACGGCGGCGTTCTCGGCGCTGCGCGGTCGCGACTTCAAGAACGTCTCGTAGCGGCGTGGATCGAGGCCGAGCGCGGCCTTCTCGCCCTCGGACAGCGGCTCGGGCAGCTCGGCATGAACGAAGAGCGGCGCGCCGAGCTTCGCGATCTCGGTCATGCCGGCGCGGAGCTCGCTCTCGTGCACATGAGAGAACTCGGCGACGCCGCTCTCCGCGAGGAAGCACTTGAAGGCGAGCACGCCCTCGTCGAAGAGCTCGCGGAGGCCGCCGAAGGGTCCGGCATTGCCGGGAACGAGGCCGCCGCACAGCGCCACGTCGACGCGCGCCTTCTCTTCGAGCGCGCGCACCTTCGCGCGGAGCCCGGCGAGCGTGGTGGTGGGCGGCACGCTGTTGAGCGGCATGTCGACGAGCGTCGTGACGCCACCGGCGGCGGCCGCGCGCGTCGCCGTCGCGAAGCCTTCCCAGTCGGTGCGGCCCGGCTCGTTGATGTGAACGTGCGTGTCGACGAGGCCGGGCAGGACGCAGAGGTCGCCGGCATCGATGGTCGGTACTCCGGCCAGGGCCGGTGAATCGGCGGCCTCGAGCTCGGTCACCGCCACGATCACGCCGCCGACGACGTGGATGGCTCGGGGCCCTTCACCCTCCGGCGTGATCACGCGATTGCCGCGGATTAAAGCGTCGATTCGGGGCATCTCGGCCGGTCAGTGTAAGGCGATTTTCGGCGTTCCGTCCTCTATACTTCGTCGCGATGACGAGGTCCGACAGCACGCTGCGGTCGGCAGCTCCGGCCTCCGGCGGGGTCGATCTGCTCGAGCCGGAGCAGGCATCGCTCGTGCTCGCCGGCGGAACGCTGGTCGAGGTGCACCCGCCGCGCATGGGCGTGGCCGACGTGCTGGTGCGCGGCGAGCTCATCGCGCAGGTCGGCGGGACGATGCCCGAGGGCGTGCCGCGCGTCGAGGTCGGCGGTTGCTTGCTGACGCCGGCGTTCGCCGTCGCTCATACGCACCTCTACATGTCGCTCGCGTGCGGGATGCCGCCGCCGCCCTCCACGCCGAAGACGCTCGCCGACATGCTGCAGTGGGTGTGGTGGGCGCTCGACCGCGCGCTCGACGACGACCTCGTGCACACCGCGGCGCTGGTGGGCGCGGCCATGGCCGCGAAGGCCGGCGCCGCGTGCGTGATCGACATTCACTCCTCGCCGCGTGCCATCGACGGCTCGCTCGACCGCATCGAGTCCGCCCTCGACGAGATCGGCCTGCGCGGCGTGCTCAGCTACGAGACGAGCGATCGCGACGGCCGCGGGCGGCGCGACGGCGGGCTCAGCGAGAACCGGCGCTTCCTCGAGAAGGTGCGCGCCGGCACCACCAAGCATCGCGGCCTGGTCGGCGCGCACGCGATGATGACGCTCAACGACGACACGCTCGATGCCATCCGCGATCTCGCCGACTCCTCCGGCGCCGGCATCCACATGCACGTCGCCGAGGACCTCACCGATCACCTCGACGCGGAGCGCATCCGCAAGACGCCGCTCGCGAAGCGCCTCGAGCGCGTCGGCGTCGCGCGCAAGGGCTCGGTGGTCGCGCATGCCGTGCAGCTCGAGACCGAGGTCGCCGAGCAGATGATGCAGGCCGGCGCGTTCCTCGTCACCAATCCGCGCTCCAACATGCATCACGGCGTCGGGCTGTGCGGGCTCTCGGGCAGCCGGGTCGCGATGGGCACCGACGGCTCCGACAACGATCTCCTCGCCGAAGCGCGGGCCTACTATTTCCGGCACAGCGAGGCCCGCGACGGCCTGGCGCGCGAGACCGGCGCACGCATCGCCGCCGGTCAGGAGCTCGTGAGGGAGCTGTTCGGCGATCCGTCGCCGCCGCGCATCGTCGCCGGCGCCCGGGCCGACCTCACGGTGCTGGATTACACGCCGATGACGCCCATGACGCCCTCGAACGTGATCGAGCACCTCGCACGTGGCTGGACCTCCGCTCACGTAAGGGACACCATGGTCGGAGGTCGCTTCGTGCTGCGTGATCGAAAGCTCGCCAACATCGATGAACGCGAGCTCGTGCTCCGCGGCCGCGCCGCTGCGAGCCGTCTCTGGGAGAGGATGCAGGGGTACACCTGATGGGCGCCAAGGCCCCCGACTTCAAAGACGGCCAGATGCTGCCGGGCACGAAGTACCGCATCGTCCGGCAGATCGGCGCGGGCGGCATGGGCGTCGTCTATCAGGTGGTGAAGCCGCCGGAGATCCAGGGCGTGCTCAAGCTGATGAGCAGCGATCTCACCGAGCACGAGGAGTTCCGCACGCGCTTCCTCGACGAGGTGCGGGTGCTCGCGCAGCTCGATCATCCCAACATCGTGAAGGTGAACGACTACGACACGCTGCCTGACGGCACGCCGTTCTACGTCATGGAGCTCCTGCACGGCCGCACGGTGCGCGACGTGCTGTCGACGATGGGCACGCTTCCACCGCGCGTCGCGTTCGAGGTGACGCGGCAGCTCTGCGAGGCGCTGCATTGCGCGCACACGCACGACATTCCGGTGGTCCATCGCGACATCAAGCCGGAGAACATCTTCCTCCATGCGCCCCGTCACGGTGAGCCGCAGGTGAAGCTCATCGACTTCGGCGTCATCGCGGTCGCTGATCGCGCGCACGACGGCGCCTTCGTGGGGACCTGGAAATACGCGGCTCCCGAGCAGATCCGCGGCGAGCGCGCGACGCCCGCCACCGACATCTACGCGGTCGGTCTCGTGCTCTACGAGATGCTCTCGGGCATCGGTCCGTTCGAGCACCTCGATAGCGGCTCGCTCGTCTCGCAGGCGCATCTTCGCGAGATCCCGCCGCCCGTCTCGCGGTTCGCGCCGTGGGTGCCGCCGTCGATCGTGCAGCTCATCGCGGCGTCGCTCGCGAAGGAGCCCAAGCAGCGGCCGCGCGATGCGTACGCGTTCGCGGAGCGTCTCTTCGAGCTCGAGTGGGCCAACGACGGCAAGGATCCGAACGACCGCACGTCGGAGGGTCCGCTCTCGCGCATCCTCAGCACGGTGAAGCCGTCGAGCCGCAACATGCCGGCGGCGTCGCCCAACAAGGATCGCCTCGGCAACGTGCCGGTGATCGGCGTGCCGCACGAGGCTCGTCATGGCGGGCCCACCATCAAGGGCGTCGGCGGCGCTCACGAGGCGACATCGCCCGATGTCGATGCGCTGCTTGCCGGCTTCAGCGTCAAGGGCGATGTGCTGCCCAAGAAGAAGGCGCGCGAGTCCGGGCCGAAGCTCGACGGCGAGCAGACGCGCGACCAGGTGGTGATTCATCCGGGAGTCACCGGCGATCCGCGCGTGAAGATCGACGCGACGCCCCGCATGCCGGCGGCGGTGGCTCGGCCCGGCAAGCACGATCCACACACGACGCTCGACGCCCCGGCGGAGGTGCCGAGCGCCCGGAGCGCGCAGCTCGCCGCGCAGACGGGGCCCGCGGCGTCGCGCGCCAACGATACCGACACGTTCTCGTCGCAGGAGTCGGACACACGACGCTTGCCGAAGCGCGGGAACAACAAGCTCGCGGCGCCGATCGCGCTCGCGCTCCTCGCGGTGATCGGCGCCGTGTCGTTCGTCGCGTACCGGGGCCGGAGCACGGCGACGACTGCCCCCGCGCAAGGCGTCGCGGCGCTGCGGATTGAATCGAGTATCGATCCGACCGGTAGCGTCGGCCCCGCTCCCGCGATCTCATTGCTTGCGACGATGCCGAGCGCAGCGCCCGCGGTTGCTCTCGCGGGGACGCCCGCGCCTTCTGCGGCAGCACCGCCCGCTGCGAGCGGCAGGGTGGACGCGGGAAGCCGAGGTGCTCTCGGCGCACGAGGCGGACCAGCAAAGCCGACCGCCGCCGCATCCCCCCTGGGGAGTATGCCGTCTACGACGCCGGTGCCAAATCCGCCGCCGACATCCGTGTCCCCGCCGAGGCCCGCCGACAGTTCTTTTGTCCGCGGGCTCTGAAGCGGGCTCGCGCTATCCTTCCTCCAAGGTCTCGACGACCGGAAAGAGGATCGATGCGCAGCCTTATTCCCATTTGCTCTCTCGCTCTCGTGGCGTGCGGGATTTTCGGCGCGACGGACGGTGGCCACGTCGACGAATCTTCGAGCGGCCCGGACGCCTCGAGCGGCGAGGCGGATGCAGCGCTCCCTGCCGTCGGTAGTCCGGCGCCTCTCGGCATCTATGTATCTGCATCCCGCGGACGAGACGATGGCGACGGCTCGTCGACTGGACCCCTGAAGACGCTCACGCGCGCGCTCGCGGTTGCGAAGGATTTCGGCCTCCCCGTGATCGCCTGCGCGGAGCAATATGCGGAGGCCCTGGTGCTCGTCGATGGCGTGTCTGCCTTCGGGTACTACGACTGCACGAAGACGCCATGGGAGCGCGGCGTGCCTCGCGCAGTCGTCCTCGCGCCGACGAGCCCAGCGGTCCTCGCGCGTGGGATCGTTGCGCCTACGCGAGTGGTCGGCTTCGAGATTCGCTCGCCAGATCTGGATTCGTCGCCGGCGACGGATGGAGCCGGCACGTCCGTCGCCCTCGAGATACGTGCATCGAAAGGAATCTCGTTCGCCGAGTGCCTCCTCCACGCAGGAAAGGGTGCGCCGGGAACCGACGGCACGCCGGGCTTGCCGAACGCACGAACGCCAGCCTCGAACGGCGTGGACGGAGTCGCGCAGCACGAACGTACGTGTCCGCCGCTGATGATCGGCGGGACGATTTGCAGCGCGATACGCATCAACGGGTCCGCCGGTGGAACGACCACGTGCAGCGTTGGACTATCGGGCGGAGCGGGGGGCGCTGGCGGTGACGGTCGCATCTGGTTGAATCGCCAGATGGGAACCCAGCCTGGAGAGCAGCGCGGAGCGGCGCTCGTCGCGACGCCCGCCACGGCCGTCGGCGGCGTCAACACGGATAGCGGAGGACTGGGCGTCGGGCTCAAGGGTTCGGCCGGGGCCCCCGGCGCCGATGGTCCCGACGGCGTCAACGGCGCGTGGTCGCTGTCATCGATGGGCTTCACGCGTGGAACCGGCGCCGTCGGCGGACCGGGCCTTCCTGGCCAGGGCGGAGGGGGCGGAGGGGGCACGGGCAGCCCGTTCACGGCCACAGGTCAGATCTCGCCTCCGGCGGGCTCGATGGTCTACGCCACGGCGACGGGTGGTGGTGGTGGTGGTGGCGGGTGCGGTGGGCAGCCGGGAACGCCGGGCTCCGGCGGAGGGGCAAGCATCGGAGCGCTCGTCATCGATAGCGTCGTCTCCTTCGACCACGCGCGCATAGAGACGGCGCAAGGCGGCCGCGGTGGCATGGGAAACCTGGGAACGACGGCCATCGCGGGCGGCACCGGAGGCCTTGGGACCGTGGTCGGCGTAGACCGCACAGGGGCTGGGGGAGCCGGCGGCGCAGGTGGTGAAGGTGGCGCGAGCGGACACGGCGCTCCTGGTCCGTCGATCGCACTCGCGTACTCGAACGCTCGACCGATGACCGTCGCAACGGACCTCGTCCCAGGACCGGCCGGCGAAGGGCAACCGGCGTTGACGCGAAGCACGCTGGGTGGCTCCGGAATGAAGGTGCTCCCGGGCATCGTCGGCGATTCGTTGAAGGAGTACGTGATCCCTCGCTGACACGGAGCGTGGAGCGCGCGCGCGCTTAGCGAAGTGATGGCCTCGAGGACGATGTCCGGAAACGGTGCCCTCTCGATCCTCGTGGGGTACCCTCCCGAGGCTTTCCGGCGTGACGCCGGTTAGGGTCTCGAGAGTCCGTTTCGTTTTTTTCCGCAACTTCCCCATGTCCAAGGCCGACGGAGATCCCAGCTC
>JAYTZB010000330.1:0-4167 GCA_043742085.1 Polyangiaceae bacterium | reverse complement strand
GCCGAGGGGACGTGGATCTGCGGCGATCCGGGCATGCAGTTCGACACCACCATCAACGACTGGCACACCTGCCCGAACACGGCGCGCATCAATGCGAGCAACCCGTGCTCGGAGTACATGTTCCTCGACGACACGGCGTGCAACCTTTCCTCCATCAACTTGATGAAGTTCATTAGGAATGATTCCAATAATGCCGACGGCGAGTTCGACGTCGTCGGCTTCGAGAAGGCGTGCCGGACGATGCTGCTGGCGCAGGAGATTCTGGTGGACAACGCCAGCTATCCGACGCCGGCGATCGAGAAGAACTCGCATGCGTATCGTCCGCTCGGGCTCGGCTACGCGAACCTCGGCTCGCTGCTCATGCAGATGGGCGTGCCGTACGACTCGGACGAGGGTCGTTCGATCGCCGCGGCGCTCACGTCGATCATGTGCGGCAAGGCTTACGCCGCCTCCGCCGAGATGGCGGCGTCGAAGGGCGCGTTCGTCGGCTTCGCGAAGAACCGCGAGCCCATGCTCCGCGTCATGAACATGCACCGCGACGCGGCCTACCAGATCAACCGCGACAAGTGCCCGCCCGAGCTCTATCGCGCGGCGTGCGAGGACTGGGACAAGGCCGTCGAGCTCGGTGACCGTCACGGCTACCGCAACGCGCAGGCCACCGTGCTCGCGCCGACCGGCACCATCGGTCTGCTCATGGATTGCGACACCACGGGTGTCGAGCCCGACTTTGCGCTCGTGAAGTACAAGAAGCTCGCCGGTGGCGGCTACTTCAAGATCGTGAACCAGTCGGTTCCGAGCGCGCTCCGCAAGCTCGGTTACAGCGCGAGCGAGTGCCAGGAGATCGTCGCGTACGTCAGCGGAACGAACACGCTGCTCGTCGCGCCGAACATCAACCGCCGCACCCTCAAGGACCGCGGCCTCACCGACGCGGACCTCACGAAGGCAGAGGCCGCGCTCCCCGGCATCTTCGAGCTCGATCATGCGTTCGGCGCGTGGGTGCTCGGCGAGGAGACCTACGACCGTCTCGGCATCAGCAAGGAGCAGCGCAGCGCGAAGCGCTTCAGTCTGCTCGAGACGCTCGGCTTCACGAAGGCCGAGATCGACGAGGCCCAGGACACGATCATCGGTCGCATGACGATCGAGGGCGCGCCCTACCTCAAGCCGTCGCACTACCCGGTGTTCGACTGCGCGAACCGCTGCGGCAAGACGGGCGAGCGCTACCTCGCGCCGATGAGCCACGTGAAGATGATGGCGGCGGTGCAGCCGTTCCTCTCGGGAGCGATCTCGAAGACGGTCAACCTGCCCAACGACGCCACGGTCGAGGACGTCGCCGAGGTCTACGAAGAGGGCTGGCGCTTCGGGCTCAAGGCGGTCGCGCTCTACCGCGACGGATGCAAGGCATCGCAGCCGCTGTCGACGACGACGAAGGCGAAGGAGACCGACGCCGAGAAGGCCGAGGCGAAGCAAATCGCTGCGGACCTCGAGGCGAAGCTCTCCGAGACGAGCGTGAGCAACAGCATCCGGCGGTCGGTGGATGATGGACCGCTCTCGCCCATCCCGAAGACCTCGGAGCCGCAGGACGTGACGCAGCTCACGCTCGGCCTCCAGGCCAACCGCGGCTCGCGTCCCACGGGCCTCCGCGTTCGTCTCCCGAAGAAGCGCGTCGGCTTCACGCAGGAGGCGCGCGTCGGCGGTCACAAGATCTTCCTTCGCACCGGCCAGTACGAGGACGGCACGCTCGGCGAGATCTTCATCGACATGCACAAGGAGGGCGCTGCCTTCCGCTCGCTGATGAACTGCTTTGCGATGAGCGTCTCGATCGGCCTCCAGTACGGAGTCCCGCTCCAGACCTACGTGGACCAGTTCACGTTCACGCGCTTCGAGCCGCAGGGGCTCGTCGAGGGTCATCCGTACGTGCGGATGGCGACGTCGATCGTCGACTACCTGTTCCGCGTGCTCGGCTGCGAGTACCTGGGCCGGTACGACCTCGCGCACGTGAAGCCCGAAGGTGAGGAGGCCGTGCAGCACGTCGGCTTCCTCGGCGGCGGCAACAAGGAGGATCGCGTGAGCGACTCCGAGCTGCCGGGGGCCATGCATGGTCCCGCGTCCCTCAGCTACACGCCGGCGGCGGTGGCGCGCAGCGCATCGGAGGCGGAGTCGCTGGAGGCGAAGATCCACGCGCCTTCCGGACACGGCGGTGGACGTGACTTCGCGCACGAAGCGGCGGCGCACGCCTCCCCGCTCGACGCGCAGCTCGACGCGATGATGGGCGACGCGCCGGTGTGCGACGTGTGCGGCCACATCACGGTCCGCAACGGTGCTTGCTACAAGTGCCTGAACTGCGGCAACTCGATGGGCTGCAGCTGACGCGCTGACGCGTGAAGCGCTGATGCGCTGATGCGCAATGACCCCGTCGGGCCGACAGGCTCGGCGGGGTTTTTGCGTGGAGCGTGGCTCGCTTTCGCCGGGGTCTCGTGCTCGCGGGTGGCGCTCGCGTCCGGCGTTCGCGCTATCGTCTTCACGTCTTGTCGCGGCTACCTCCGCCACCGCCCTCGTCACGGTCGCTCATGGCGCGCGTCGGCCAGCCGGTCCCGATCGAAGAGGGCATGCCCGCGGTGATCGGCACGACGTCATTTCGTGTGAAGGGGCACGTCTACCAGAAGATGAAGGAGAACGTGGCCACCACGCTCGACGGCGGCGTGGAGCGTTTGCTCGAGCGCATCGAGCAGCAGGACGTCCGCGACTTCTTCCAGCAGCGCTTCCTCGGCGGCTCCTGGTACGACGCGCTGCCCATGGCGCCGCTCTCGTACGCGCACGCGCGGCTCGCCGGCGAGCCGCTGCATCGCTTCACGCGCGAGCGCGGACGCGTCATCGCCGAGCACGACGTGCCCGGCATCTACAAGGCGCTCCTCCGGCTCTTCTCGCCGTCGACGCTCATCAGCCGGCTACCGCGCGTCGCCACCTTCTACTTCAGCTTCGGCAAGGCGTCCGCCGAGCAGCTCGAGCCCAACCGTGCCCGCACCACGCTCGCGCAGCTCCCCTACTCGCTCGCGCCGATGCTCGCGGGCGTCCTCGAGGGGTTCATCACCGTCGCTCTCGAGCAATCAGGCGCCAAGGGCGTCCAGGTCCGCACGCTCGACGTCTGCTACGACGGCGAAGTCGTCGACGACATCCCGACCGCATGGGTCCGCCACGAGTCGACCTGGGACGGCTGAGCGGGCCTGCGCGATGATCCGACCGTATCGTCACGGTCGAGGTGCGCGCGACCGGATCACGTCCTACATTCGCGGCCCATGAAGAAGCTACGCGTCGACGTCTGGTCCGATATCGCATGCCCCTGGTGCTACGTCGGCAAACGACGTCTCGAAGCAGCGCTCGAGAAGTTCCCGCATCGCGACGCGGTCGAGGTCGTCTGGCGCGCGTTCGAGCTCGATCCCGCAGCGCCGCCCGAGCGGGCAACCGACGTGGCGTACGCCGAGCGCATCGCCAAGAAGTACGGATGTTCGGTGACGGAAGCGGAGGGCATGGTCACCCGGATGACCGACGTGGCCGCGACGGATGGGCTCGACTTCCACTTCGAACGCATCCGGCCCGGCAACACCTTCGAGGCGCATCGCGTGCTTCATCTCGCGCTCGAGAACGGCAAGCAGGACGCGGTGAAGGAGCGGTTGCTCCTGGCCTACATGACCGAGGGCGCGCCCATCGGAGATCCCGAGACGCTCGTTCGCCTCGCTGCCGAGGCCGGGCTGGATGCCGAGGAGGTTCGCGCGACGCTCGCCAGCGAAGCCTTCGCGCGGGAGGTGCGAGACGACGAAGACGAGGCTCGTCAGCTCGGCATCAGCGGCGTGCCGTTCTTCGTCTTCGCCGGCAAGCTGGCCGTCTCCGGCGCGCAGCCCGCGGAGCTGCTCCTTCGCGCGCTGACGCAGTCGTGGAAGGAGCTCGACGCCAAGCCGGAGGTCTTCGCCGAAGGCGCCGTTTGCGGGCCGGAAGGCTGCGTCTGACGGCGGCGCGCGAGGCCGGCGCGTTGGTCCGGGAATCGATCGCCCATCGCCGAGCGTCCTTCATGCATGCGTCGCGCCGTCTCGGTCCTCGTCCTGGCTGGAAGCCTGCTCGCTCTCGCCTGTGGTCCTGAAGCGTCGGCGCCCTCCGCGGTGCGCGAGGTCCCGG
>JAYTZB010000329.1:0-3100 GCA_043742085.1 Polyangiaceae bacterium | reverse complement strand
TGCGCGCGTCGGTGCCGACCGGCGGCACGTTCTTCGTCGTCGTCAAGCAGGCGCCCGACGAGGAGAAGGCAGCAGCGGCGCGCTTCCTCCGCTTCTTCTGCGAGACCGAGCAGGCCGCCTACCTCTCGACACGCACCGGCTACCTGCCGATCACCACGCCGGCCGTCGAGCGGATGCGCGCGGACGGCTTCTTCACGAAGCACCCCAACGACGCGGTCGCGCAGGCGCAGCTGGCGAGCGTCGAGCCCTGGCCGTGGGAGCCGCTGCTCTTCCGCATCGAGCGCGACATCGTCGACCCCCGCCTCGAGGAGGCGGTGCTGCTCGATCGCGACGCGAGCGCGGTCCTCGCCGAAGCGCGGACGCTCGCAGCGCGACCGGGCTGAGGACCCGGGCTGACGAGACGGATCGGCGGCGATCCAGATGACCGGGTCGGAACGATGTTCGACGGCCTTTTACCGGGCCTTCGCATGGTTCACGACGCGGCGTTCGAGTTGCATATGTGGGGATGTGTCGGTCCGTTCAACGTCGATGACTCTCTCGTTCGTCGCGGCCGTCGCGTCGGTCTTCGCCGGCGCATGCGCGTCCGCGGACAGCGTCGCCGAGAGCGCGACGCAACCCGACGAGCTCCGGTCGAAGGATCTCCCGGCATGTCTCGGTCAGGGCCAGCCCATCTCGCTCTTCCAGAACCTGCCGTTCGCAGACGTCACCGTCGCGGGCGCGACCGGACCGTTCCTCGTCGACTTCGCGACCACGGGCTCGGCCATCGACGTGCTCGCATTCCCCGCACCTGGTCTGACGGCAGCGCGCTGTCCGCTCGGTGCATCGTGCTCGTTCGACGGCTTCACGTTCTTCGGCGGGTGGGGAACCGTCACGCTCGTCTCCGAGGAGCTCGACTATCCCGGCGCCGCCCTCCACCAAGCGGGCATCCTCGGCACCGATTTCCTCGCCGCCAGCGTGTTCACGCTCGACTACAAGCGGAAGCAGCTTCGACGCAGCAGCGGCGGAGCATGTGACGACGCCACGCTCACCCGCGCCGGTCTACGCGCGCTCTCGACGAAGGGATTCTACGGGCTGGGGTCCGCGCCTCGAAAGGCGATGACCGACGTGCTCGCCACCGCAGGTGAGGGGCCTGTCCCCAACGTCCCCACCGTCCCGGTGCGCGTCGCCGGCGTCACTGCCATCGCTCAGCTCGACACGGGCTTCGCCGATGTCCGCGTCCCGCACTCGGTGAACATCAACGCCGCGTTCTTCGACGCCATCCGGGCCCGGAGCCCCGACTCCATCGTGCGCGACGCCGCGAGCGATCTCTCGCTCACCACCTGCGCCGGCGTCGCCGAGTCGGTCGAGGCCTGGCGCATGGCCCCCGGCACCAGCTTCGAGCTCGTGGACGAATCAGGCCGCGCCGCGCGCGCCGAGCCCGCCGCGGTCCTCTTCGTGAAGCGCACGCCGGCGGCGGCGCTGCGTTGCGGAGGCATCGGCACGTGGACCGCGCCGGCGGCCCAGGTCGCGACGTCGTTCTACGTCGATGCCGGCGTGATGGTCTTCGATCCGTTCGCCGAGCGGGTCTGGATCTCGGCGCGCTGATCGTCAGCGGTACGCGCCGGGCGTCCCGACGTCGAGGCGGATGCCCGACTTCGGCTCGTTGAGCGAGAGCATTCCGGGCAGACCCATCCTGCACGTGTAACGAAATCGCGCGACGCTGACGAGCGCGCGCCCGATCTCCCCCGTGCTACCTTCGCGCGGGGTCCATGAAGCCGCGCGCGCGCATCCACCCGTGGCTGATGCTCGGGCCCTCGCTCGCCGCGTGGACGCTCTTCGTGTTCGTCCCGCTCGGCCTGGCTGCGTACGAGAGCCTCTTCGCGTGGGACATGCTCACCGACCCGGTGTACGTCGGCGGCGCGAACTACGCGGCCATCGCCGAGAGCGGCGAGCTGTGGCGCATCCTCGGTCGCACGCTGGGCTTCAGCGTCCTCGTGGTCAGCGGCTCGATGGCGCTGGGCCTCGGCCTCGCCCTGCTCCTCGATCGACCAGGCCACTTCTTCGCGTTCGTTCGCGGCTCGATCTTCAGCGCCTACGTCGTGAGCTGGGTGGCGGTCGCGCTCCTCTGGGTGCTCCTGCTCGATCCCGATCGCGGGGTGGCGGCGTCGGTGCTGCGCGCGTTGCACCTCCCGCGCGTCGGCTTTCTCACCGATCCTCACGCGGCGCTCGTGACACTCGCCGGTGTCACGATCTGGAAGATCACCGGCTACGCCATGGTGGTGTTCCTGGCGGGCCTCCGCGCGGTGCCGCAGTCGCTGCACGAGGCGGCGTCACTGGACGGCGCGAGCGCGCTCTCCCGCTTTCGCTGGGTGACGTGGCCGCTGCTCAAGCCGACGGCGGCGTTCGTCGCCACCACGAGCCTCATCGTGAGCTTCCAGGCGTTCGACGTCGTGCGCATCATGACCGGCGGAGGGCCGGCGCGCGCGACGACGCTCTTCGTCTACGCCATCTACGAGCAGGTCTTCATGAACCTGAGCGTGGGACGCGCGAGCGCGCTCGCCGTCGTCTACTTCCTCGTCTTGTGCGTGCTCGCCGCCGCGCAGCTGCGGGCGTGGCGCAGCCAGACCGTGGGGAGGCGGGCGTGATGGTCGGTCGCTCGCGACGGCCCGGCTTCTGGCCGATGGCGCTCGGCCTCGTCGCAGCGGCGATCTGGGTGCTGCCGTACGCGTGGATGGTGATGACCTCGCTGAAGCCGCTCGACGAGATCGCCAACGATCCGACGGCGCCGTTCCCCGAGCACCCGCAGCTCGGCGCCTATCGCGAGGTGTTCGAGCTCGTGCCGGTCGGGCGCTATCTGCTCGTGTCGGTGGCGGTGGCGGTGGCCATCGGCGTCCTGCAGCTCGCGCTGGCGCTGCCCGCGGGATACGCGCTCGCGAAGCTGCGCTTCGTGGGGAAGAAGACGGCGTTCGCGCTGGTGGTCGCGTGCTTGCTCGTGCCCGCGCAGGTCACGTTCGTGTCGGTGTTCCTCATGTTCTCGAAGCTGTCCCTGACCAACACGTTCAGCGCGCTGGTGCTGCCGTTCGCGGCGAGCGCGCTAGGGACGTTCCTCGTCCGGCAGGCG
>JAYTZB010000328.1:0-2997 GCA_043742085.1 Polyangiaceae bacterium | reverse complement strand
GCTCACGATCGCGTCACGGCTTGGGGACGGGGATCGAGCCCTTCACCTGCGTCGCCGTGACCTTGCCGTTGGCGAGCTCGATGGTGGCCTTGTCCGCCTGGATCCAGCCCTGGCCGCGCGAGAGGCGAACGCCGCCGCGGAGCTCGAGGATCTGCTTCTTCATGTCGAGCTCCACCTCCGGCGCCTCGCCGTGGACGCCGCGCACGTCGGCGACGACGCCGCCCGAGCCCTTCGCCCAGTTGAGATGCGGAGAGGTGTCGAACTTGAGCTCGACGCGCGGGCAGCGGACCGCCATGTCGCCCTTCGAGAGGACCACCTGGCCGGTGAGGATCGCGGAGCCGGTCGCCACGTCGATCTCGAGCTTGTCCGCCTGCACGCCGACGTCGCCCTTGCCGACGTCGAGCAGCGGGTCGGCGTCGGCCTCCCGAGGCGCGAACGACGTCGTCAACAGGACGAGGCCGGCGGCGATCGCCCCGCGGATCGCGGTGCGGATGATCGATCGCGGGCGGGGAAGCATCGGCGACAGCTTTCCCTGCTTGCGCGCGCTACGCAAGCGCAGCGAGCGTGCCCTCGAGCTCGGCGACGCGTCCTTCGGCCCGACCGCGCTCCGGCGGAGCGGCCGCGAGCTCGAGGAGGTACTCGACGAGCGACGCGATGGCGCTGCGGGTGAGGGGGACCAGCGCCTCGGCGCGCCCGCCCGACGCGGCGAACGTGCGGACGACGGCGCGGACCATGGGCGCGAGATCGTCCTCGGCCGCCCCCGGCGTGTCGGCGCCGCCCGCCACCGAAGCGAGGACGCGCGCGAGCGGCTCCGCGAGGCGCGTGATGGCGCGATCGATCCGGTAGCGCGTGAGCACGGGATCGGCCTCGGCGGCCGCGGCGTCACGACCCGTGACCACCACGTCGAGATCGCGCTTCCAGTCGGCCGCCGCACTGCCGAGGGCACCGGCCACGACCTGCGCCGCCTCGTCGCCCTCGCGTTCGAGCTTCGCCGCGCGGAGGGCGAGATCCTGCGCGCGCGCGCGGGCCGCCTCGATCGAGGCGCGCTCCTCGGCGGCCTGCTCGCGTGCGCGATCGAGGAGCACGGTCACGACGCGTCCGCCGCGACGACGGAGACCGCGCTCCTTCAGCTCGTCGCTGCGTCCGATGATCTGCTCGTCGAGCAGGCGCTGCACCTCGTCCCAGTTGCTCTTCGCGAGCGCGTCGGCGTCGCCGAGCTTGCCCTGGAGCGCCAGCCGAGCGGACAGCGCAATGGTCGCCGACCACGATTTGAGCCCTGTTTCTTCGAGGGATTCAGCGACGGTGCGCATGACCGTGTCGAGGTCCTCGGGCTTGAGGCGGTCGGCCTTGTTGACCAGGATCTGCACGGGGAGCTTCGCGGTCTTCGCCTCCTCGAGGATGCGTCGCTCGCTCTGCTTGAGCGGTTGACCGGCGTCGAGGAGCCAGATCGCGGCGTCGGCCTCCTCGAAGGCGGAGCGCGCGGCGTCGGTGTGGCGCTGGTCGGGCGCGTTGAAGCCGGGCGTGTCGAGGATCTCGACGCGCGTGAGGGATGCGATGGGCATCAGGATCTCGACGCGCTTCACGTTGCTGGTGTCGCTCGCCTTCAGCGCCGCACGGAGCTCGCTAGAGGGGACGATCCGCTCCTTCACGTCGCCGTCGTAGAACTGGATCCGCGCGAAGGGATCGGGCGCGTAGCGGAGGTGGTGCAACGTCGCGGTGGTGGGCAGCACGCCGGTGGGCGCGACGTCGGCGCCCATGACCGCGTTGATGAAGGTGCTCTTGCCGGCGTTGAACTCGCCGACGATGGCGACGCGCACGGGGCGCGAGCGTTCGACGGCGAGCTCGGCGACCTTCGCCGTCGCCTCGAGCGCGTGCAGCGCGCGCGCGTGGCGGTCGAGTCGCGTGAGGATCGACGTCCAGTCGCCGGGCGCTCCCGAGGCGGGGATCCAGCCTTCGAGCGCGGTCTTTCGTGCGGCATCGGCCCACGCGCGAGCGCGCGTCGTCTCGATGAGCGCGAGCTCGTCGAGGATGGCGGCCGCCTCGCCGGGATCCTTCAGTCGCGCGGGCGAGGGGAGGCGGCGCGCATCGCGGAGCACCGCGTCGTCGGCGTGCTTGGTGTGTCCCGTCGCCGGACCGGCGACCGCGAGCGCGGCGAGCGCGACGACGAGCGAAGGGTGATCTTGATCCTCGAGCGCGCTGTCGAGGAGCGGCCGTGCCGCGCTCGCATCGCCGGCACGAACGGCAGCCACGAGCGCCGCGCGCGCTTCGTCGCGACGACCTTCGGCGCGCGCGAAGGCCGCCTTCCAGCGTGCGAGGTCCTGTTCACCGCGCCCGTCGACGACGGTGCGGATCTTCCCGCGCGTGACCTCGTCGGTGGGCAGCCAGGCCAGCGCGGAGGAGAGCGCCTCGGTGGCGCCGGGCACCTCGAGGACCATGGCGCGGAGGAGAAGCGGGAACGCCGCCGCATCGCTGCCGATGGCGAGCGCGCGGCCGCGGAGGAGCGCGGCGCGTCCGTCGGTGGGATCGACCTCGAGGCCCTCGAGCGCCGCGCGCGCACCTTCGATGTCGTTCTGGAGGAGACGAGCCTCCGCGCGTCGCAGCGCGACGTCCTTGTGCTTGCGATCGGCGAGGCGCTCCAGCCACAGCTCGGCGCGCGCGCCGTCACCGTGAGAGAGATCGAGGTCGGCGAGCCAGAGGAGGGCCTCGCGACGCGCATCGCTGCCGGGCTCGGCGACGGCGAGGGCACGCAAGAAGGCGTCGCGCGTCTCCTCGGGCGGCGCGCCGACCCGCTCGCGCGATCGCCCGAGGCGGACCCAGATCTCGCCGCGCGAGGCGACCCGACCGGCGAGCTCCTCGAGCGTGAGCGCGAGCTCGGCATCGAGACGAGCGGCCTCGCAGGCGTCGGCGAGGAGCGCGAGCCCGATCGGCGAGTGGGGCACGCGGATGAGGATGGCCTTCGCCGCCGCGCGCGCGCGCATGGGATCTCCCTTGGCGAGC
>JAYTZB010000327.1:0-1574 GCA_043742085.1 Polyangiaceae bacterium | reverse complement strand
CATCGGCGTGAACGCCGACTCGATGACGAGCCGGACGATCGTGCTCGAGCTCGGCCCGGGGCGATCGGATCCGAGCCGAGGGAGGCCGTAGCGGACCATCGCCTCGTCGAGGATGCTGTCGGCGCCGATGATCACGACCTCGTGAAGATCCGGGAACACCGAGAGCGCTGCCGCGACCTCGTCCGCCGCGGCGAGCGGGCCATGCGGGCGCACGAGCTGGAGCGTGCCGTCGCCGACGGGTTCGAACCCGCCCTGGCGCGCACCGGCGAGGTCGCCACGCGCCGGTGCATTGACGAGCGGCGCGAGCTCGATGCGCACGCCGGCGCACTCGAGCGCGGCGAACACCATCCGCCACACGGGCGGGAGCGTGGTGACCGGCTCGACGATGCGGATGCTGGTGAGATCGACGCTCCGGCGCGGCAGCAGCGCGAGGATCCGGCGCAGCCGATCAGCGATGCCCGGTGAGGCGCCGATGGTCGCGCGCCACAGCTCGCCCAGGCGATCGCCCGCCGGCTCGCCGCTCCAGCCCCACAGCGCGAGCGTGTCGCGATCGGTGAGCAAGCGACGACATGTCGCCATCGGGTCGGCCTCGAACGAGCCGCGCCAGAAGCCATCGCGACCCGCAAGCTGCCGGCCGAGGTCCGCCGCGCGCTGCGCAGAGCTCGTCTTCGGTGCGAGCAGCCCGAGCTCGGTCTCGAGGCGGGCGAGCAGCCCGAGCGGCCCCAGCCACGCTTCACCGATCGCCGCGCTGCGGCTGCCGAGTGGACCCGGCCACGAGTGGCCATCGAGGGCCGCGTCGAACGTGAGCTGCAGGCCGTCCATGATCGGCATCAGCCAACCCCTTCACTCGACCCCGACAACATCACCATCCATCACGGTACGCGTGTGATCTGACAAGCGCCACGAGATCGCGCAGGATTGCATGACGCAACACAGCCACGCTGAAGTGTGTGTAGTAGTCGGCCAGCTGGCGCCGCCATCCCGTCTAGCTGCTCGGCTGACGCGAGCCCGATCGAGATCGGCGCTCTGATGCACCGGCCCTCCGTGCACTCAGCTCGGTCCGATCAGCACGGTCGCGATTTCGAGACGCCGGTGTCAGGGCTGCGCGTGGACCTGGAAATGCTCGACGAGATCGGGAGGCAACGGGTTCGTGAGGTGCCAGGTGAGGGGGCGTTTAAACGCATAGCGCCGGTAGCGCGCGATGCGATCTGCATGACGACGCGCGACCTTGCCAACCGCCGCAAGCGCGGCGACGCCTGCGATCGACGGCGGCTCGCTCCAGGATCACACGTGCCCGCCCATTTGGTCTTCTTCTGGCTCAGCGATGGTCTGCACGCACTTGTCAGAAAATGTGTAGTCGTTTAGCCCAACCGTCGGAGGCCGGTGTGGATGCCGCTTCGATCTGCGCGAACAGCGACTACGTGCCCCAACGAATGGGGGCGGCATCGTCTCGTTGGTAGAGGGGATGAACCGGGGAGCCATCGTTGTTGAGGCCGAGGCAGTGCGTGCCATTGCCGAACAGCGACGCGAGCTCGGACTGGCGACCAGGTTGAATCCGTCGCCCCCACGCGACC
>JAYTZB010000326.1:0-3182 GCA_043742085.1 Polyangiaceae bacterium | reverse complement strand
AACGCGGCGTGCGCAGCGCGATCCTCTTCACCGACGAAGAGAACGTCGCCGCGCAACGATCGTACGTCGCCGTCGGCTTCCGGCCGATCGGCGACTACGGCATCGTGTTCTTCAGGGACTGAAGCTCAGCGCGTCGGATTGGTCGCGAAGCGCCGCGCCAGCTCGTCGAGCGCAACGGCGGTGTCCGCCGGTGCTCCACGACGTGCCGCCTCGATGAGCGCATGCGTGTGCGCGTCGTCGACGACGAGCAGCGCCTTCGCCGCGCCCTCGCGAGCCTCGCCTCCGTACTGCACGAACGCCGTCACGAGCGCGCGCGCTGCGGTCTCGCGCGTCGCCGCCTCCTCGGTGCGATCGGGCAGGGTCTTCCACGCCCAGGCGCTCCCTGCGTGACCGAGCGACTTCACGATCTGATGCGCCGACACCTCGTCGAGATGCGCCGCGAGCAGGCGATCGCCGAGCGTCTTCGCGATGACGGCGCGATGGCACGAGCCCATGCCGGCGAGGATCGCCGTCGCGCGCTCGCCGGTGGCCTTCTCGACGGTGGCGACGAGGACGCTCGCCGCCTCGTCGCTGTCCATGCGCGCCACGGCCTCGGCCGCAGTGCGCGTCGTCGCCGCGTCGGACTCGCGCTCGAGGATCGCCGTCAGCACCGGCAGCGAGCGCCCGTCCTTGAGGAGGCCGATGGCCTCCACCAGATCGCGCGTCACCGATGCGCGATCGGCGGCGGTCTCGCCGGCCGCGAGGGCCGGCGCATCGAACGCCACCAGCTCGAGCATCGGCATGAGCGCCTTCGTGCCGAGACCCGCGAGGCGGAGCGAGTTGGGCGCCTTGCGCCCGCGGGCATGTTTGTCGGCCTCGCGAGCGTGCGCGGCGATGTCGCGAACGTCGTGGAACGCGACTGGATCGGCGAGGCGAGCCTTATCGATGGTGGTGCGGAGCGCCGTGCGATTCGCCGGCGCGAGCTTCATCGAGTCGACGGCAAAGCCCGGCGTGGCCGAGGCGGAGCCCGAAGACGCGAGCCCACAGAGGAGCGTCGCCACGGTGATCACGATCTTGCTGCGGGTCTTCATCGGCCGGTCTCCCACCACTTCGTCTCTGGGATCTTTCGTCGTGTGTTCGAGGCGCAATGAACCTCTCCGAGCGCGGCGTGGTACTCGTCCCAGTCCTCCGCGAAGTGAACGGTGATGCCCAGCGGCGCGAGGCGATCGATCATCGTCTGCTGGAAGATGTCCTTGCGGGCGACCACCGGCCCGTGCGGATTCGGTACGACGAAGTCCTTGTCCGAGACGAGGATGCCGTTGACCATCCCGGGGATGTAGGCGTACGAGCCGCCCTGCGTCGACGTGTGCAGGAACGGGACCTTGATGATCTCGGCGTCGGTGAGGCCGGTCTCCTTCTTCACGATCGTGAGCTGCGCATCGACCTCGGTCGCGGCGTCGGCGCTCGCCGTCATGACCGTCGTGTCGGCGAGGACCGCCGCGATGGTGGTCTCGGCGGTAGAGGGCGCGCCGTTGTTGTCGTACCAGCTCTCGCCGACGAACATCTTCGTCGCGCCGTTCCCGGCGGTGACCTGGTCCTCGAGCATCTTCTTGGCGATGGTGGGATCGTTGACGAGGAGCGCCCATCCGCGCGGCGTGCTCGCCTTGACGAAGGACATCGTCTCGTCGACGTGACCGACGAGCAGCCACGACGTGTCGATGTAGACCGGCGGCTGCATGGACTGCGACTCCATCATCTTGATGAAGGTCGGGTCCGGGCCGAACGACGGGATGTTCCCGCGGATGATGCGGCCGAGCGGGTACGTCTTGTCCGCGAGCGTGTACGGCGGAATGGTCTCGAGGTTGCCGAACGAGTTCAGCGAGTCCGAATTCTGGTCGTGCTTGATGTCGAACTGCTGGACGGCCGCGTGGTCCTTGCCGCGCAGCATCGAGAACACCACCTGTCCCGCGGAACGCAGCGGGTTCTTCGCGTCGGTCGGATCGAAGACGTTGGCGGACCTCAGCGCGACGTCGACGACGTGCTGCACGCCGCCCGGGCCCGGCATCGACATGAACGCCGTCTCGAAGAAGTCCTGCGCCCACGGATCCTGGTCCGGGATCAGCGTGGGCGTCGGGAGGCCGGCCCCGGTGGTCGCCGCCGCGAGGTCGGTGCGAAACAGCTTGTTGCCGGGGTCGCCGTTGTTGGTGACGAACACCTGCTCCGCCGCGAGGAGGTGGTGATACGTCATCACCGGCGCCACGCGCATCCGCACCGTGTCGTCCGCGGAGTGCGCGTCGTCGACCGTGACGGTGAGCTTCACGTCGACGAAGCCGTCCCACTTCTTCGTGTCGCGGACGATGTCCTTGCCTTCGATGGCGAGCTCGACGCCAGCGCGGAGCTCCTCGGCCGTGAGCGCGTCGCCGTCCGCCACGACCGTGAAGTCGGCGGCGCCGTCGCCCGTCTTCTTGAAGAGGCGGACGACGTCCTTCGCGCTCGCCGTGCCGGCGGTGGTGATCGTGATGATCGCCGTCGCGCCGTCCGGGGCTTCCGCCCAGGGCTTTGTCTTCAAGCGCGCGAGATCCAGGACGTCGTCGGCGCCATCGATGACCTCGTTGGTCGCGTCGTTGCAGCCGGGGAGGTCGACGTCGTTGCCCTTCTTCGGACAACGGCCCTTGTCGTCGTCGATGTTCGCGAGGAACACGGCGCCGGTCTTGGCGTCCCAGACGGTCTTTATGGCATCGGTGTCGTCGAACCGGACCTCACCGTCGCGGTTCGAGTCCGCGCGGAGGTCGGCGACGATGGTGGCCGTGGTCCCAGCCTCGGGGGCGACTGCGGGGCCGGGGGCGGGGTTGCCATTGTCAGAGGAGCTGCACGCACTTGCGAGCAGCACGAGGACGAGAGGAGAGAGGCGTCGCATCGATGGGGGTCACTCCGTTGGGCGGACCACGTGCGTCACGTCATTCGACGCGCGCCCCCCCAGCCGACGCCCATGCAAGAACTTCGCCACCTTTCCCGACGTCGTTTCCGGCGCGGCCGCTAGTTCTCTCACGGCGCCGGTGACGTTTGGCTGGGCGCCGTGCGCGATCGAGACACGCGTCCTGTCCGGTCGACACGCGCGGTCTGCGGCGCGAGGTCGGGCAGCTGCGGCGTGATGCGGCACGGCAGAGCTTCCCGGCGTGAGGACCAGTGACGTGGGACAATCG
>JAYTZB010000325.1:0-6952 GCA_043742085.1 Polyangiaceae bacterium | reverse complement strand
ACGAGCGGCGCCTTGTCGCCGTCGATCGACAGACGCATCTTGTTGAGCAGGGTCAGGTCCGACGACAGCCGCGAGAACATCGCGCCGTAGACGGCCATCGCGAGCTGCTGCTTGTAACCGACGTTCGGGAACACCACCATCGCGCCCTGCGGCCGCGTGATGGTCTTCGCCGTGAGGTCGAAGCCCTGGATGCCGTTCGAGCCGTCGCCCATGACGTGAGGCGCGATGGCCTCCCAGTCCTCGGACAGCACGCCGCCCAGCAGGCGATCGACACCATTCGGGAGGTCGTTGCGGAAGCTGATCATCACGTCGCGGCCGTCGAGGTAGTTCTCGCGGGCCACCGTGAAGAGCGTGGGGCGCGGGTCGATGAGCTGCATCATGGCGAGCGACTTCTCTTCCTCGAAGCCTGCATGGTGCACGTACTTCTGGTAGTCCCAGGAGCCGCCCTTGTCGTTCTCGAAGTCGTCTGCGATGTAGCGCGCATCCGTGATGCCGAGGCTGAAGCCCACCTTCGCCGGGCCTTGACCCGAAGGCACGAGGTCGAAGACCGACCGCGTTCCGGTGGTGAGCGCGGTGTTGGCCTTGTAGACGCCGGGCTCCGGCATGAGCGCAGCGCGCTGCATGAACGCGAAGATGTCGGCCTGCGCCATGACGTAGGGGCGGATGCCGTCGTCGGACGCGAGATCCCCGGATTGAGCGCGCGCGATGTCGAGCGCGATCTGCCAGTGGTACGCGCGTAGGCGACCGAAGTAGCTCGAGGCCACCGACTGCGCGAGGAACGCGGCGTTCCACTCGCGGTCACCGCGGCGGAAGTACGACCACGGATAGCGGAGGTCGAACGAGCGCGTGAGGTTCTGCGTGAGCTCGTAGACGTCGGCGCCGGCGTCCATCATCGTCGTGTGCATGTAGCCGCCCGCGCCGTACTGCTCGCCCCAGCGGTAGTTCCAGCGGACCTTGTCCTTGCCGTCGACCTTCGCGTGCCACTTCACCGCCGCGAGGCCCGCGGGATGCATGTCGCTCTTGAAGTCGTCGAACGTCCAGTGGTCCTTCGGCGGCGGCGCGCAGACCTTGCCGTGCACGACGCGCCAGCCCGAGGTGGCCTTCTCTTCGTCGGTCGCGTCGCGGCAATCGCGCGCCGCGTCGAAGACCTTCATCAGCCGCGCGGTCTGCGTGTAGTGCGCGAAGAACTTGCTTCCGTTGATGACGAGATCACGCTCCTGGAGCTGCGTGTAGTTCTTCAGCCCAAAATTCAGCTGGTCGTCGAGCGGGATGCTGTGCTCGTCGAGCGTCTCGATGACGCGTCCGTAGAGGACCTTCATCGCGTGCTGGTCGTAGGTGCCGAGGCCCACCGACTCGCCGCCGCGCTCGATCTGGTACTCCATCGTCGAGGTGTTCGCGAAGTAGTCGATGCCGGGCCGTGACTCGCCGGCGAGCCCTTGCTCGTCGGCCGTCATGGGGTCGAGGTAGCGGGGGCCCATGCAGGAGTCCGCATCGCCCGAGCGCGTGGTGGCGCACTCGGCGGTTGCCTTGCCTTCGGCGGTGCGGAGCTGCCAGTACTGCGGGTCGTAGTTCGGCGCGTCCCAGCTCGAGGCGAAGTTGTGACGGAGGCCGAGCGAGTGCCCGAGCTCGTGGATGCCGATGCCCTTGATGGTCTCCTTGACGAGGTCGTCGTAGATCTTCTGGCCGCGCGTCGTCGGATCGAGATCGCCGTACTTCTTCTTGAAGAACCCGGCCAGCGACGCGAGGTAGAGGCTCCCTGTGCCGGTGTTGGCGGCATCGTCGAAGCACGCGCCGCGCGCGGCGAGATCTTCGTTGTACCATGCATGCATCGCGGCGATCTTCGCCGGCTCGAGCCCCGCGAACGACGTGAAGTCCTGCGTGACGGCGGGCACCGAAGAGAGCTTCTTCGTGAGCGCCTCGAAGCCCGAGATCCCCGCGGTGAACTGCTTTCCGTCGACCACGCTCTTCGCCTTCGCGGTGGAGTCGAGCTTCATGGCCTGGAGCGGCGAGACGCCCGCCATGTCGCGCACGCCGATGGTGGCGTGCACGTTGCCGACGTCGATGGCCGCAATGCGCGCGTCGATCTCGGCGGTGGTCTTCCCGATGCGCAGGCCTTCGGGGGCGGAGGCGCCGTCCTTCAGCGTGCGCGCGTAGCGCTCGGCCGGTGCGCCCTGGATGATGTCCTCGATCTTGGTGTCGCCGATGGCGAGCTGGATGATGTCGCGCTCCTGCGCGGCGGCGCGCGTCGCGGAGCGGCCCATCACGGTGGCGGTCGCGCCGAAGGTCTCGCCGCTCAGGGGATCGGGCGGGTTCCAGCCCACGCCGCCGTAGTGCGCGCGCGACTCGTAGGGCCAGTAGACGAGGAAGTTCTTCCGGATGTCACCGAGCCGCGACTTGTCACCGGGCTTGCCGCAGATCGCCTCGGGGTCGTAGTCGCGGACCGGGTTGTGGCACACGTAGAAGGCGGGCTTGCCCTTGTCGACGGCCTGCGGCTTCACCTTGTCGGTGAGCCAGCCGCCGACCTGCACCATCTGCTTCTGCGCGGGCGAAGCGTCGCTGTCGAAGAACTGCGCGTGGCAGCTCGCGCGGTCGCCGTCGCCGGTGCGGCGGCACTCGACCTCGCGACGGTAAGCGACCGACACGTCGAGGAGCTGGCTCCAGGAAGCGCCCATCTGCTCGAGCGTCCCTTGCTCCGACACTTTGCCGTCGCCGCCCACCTTGTCCTGGAAGGCGTCGGGCGCCTCCTTGTTGAGGAAGTAGGCGATGGTCCTGAGCTCGCGATCACGCACCGGTAGCGTGCAGCGATGCTCGGTGACGTCGCACTGCGAGCCGGCGTGCCCCGCATAGCCGGTGATGCCGTTCTCGCAGGCGTCGGCGGTGCCGTTCTTGTCGGTGTCGTCGTTGCCGCCGCACGTCGCGTCCTGGTGGCTCTTCTTCCAGATGTTGTGGATCGACTTGAAGCGATGCGTGGCGCCGTCCTGGAACCCGTACTGCGGATCCCAGGTGGTGCGCGCGGAGCCGAGCCACGGATTGGCGCCGTCGCCCTGGCCGCCGGTGTTGCCGACGACGTCCTTCCACGCGTAGTCGTCCTCGAACTTCTCGAAGTCCTCGTCGGGCTGCACCTTGGCGAAGCTGGTGCGGACGGTGGCCTCCTGCGGGTTGCAGTCGAACGTCGAAGACCCCGTGAAATAGCTGACGAGCTGGCACTTCTTGATCGAACCCCACGAGAAGCTGACCTCCTCGGGATCGACGGTGAACTTGTTGGTGACGTCGAGGTAGCCGTTCTCGGTCTCGAGATGCGGCGCGTCCTCGGCGGTGGGATCGGTGACGTTGTACGCGACGGGGGTGATGGTCGCGCCGTTGCCGAAGCGGATGCCGTCGTCGGTCGACGTGACCAGGTTCTGCGACCAGTCGACGCGCACGTACGCGCGCTCGTTCCATGGACGATCGCTGTCGTTCTCGACGACCACATTCGTCTCTTCGCCGGTCGTGGCGTTGTAGTCGCGCCGGATGTCGAAGTGCTTCTCCACCTTGAACGCGGCGACGATGGTGCCGGTCGCGGCCGCCGATGCGTTCTTGTCGGTGGAGCTCGCGACGTCCGCGGCGGTGGTGCCGCGGTTGTCTGCGCCGGGCGACTCCTGATACGAGCGCCGCGCGAGGACCATGCCCTCGGTGATCTCCCAGCGAATGCGATCGACGGCGGAGAACTCTCCGATCGAATACGCGCTCTGGCTCACCGAGCTTCCCACGGTGAACGACTTCATCCGGAATTCGGGATCGTCGCCGGGGCTCTTCAGATCTTGCCCCAGGAAGAACGTCTTTGGCAGCGCGTTGGGCTGCACTCGGTTGATGGGATCACGCTCGGAGGCGCAGCCAGCCGCGAGGCAAGCCGAGGCTGCGAGCATCATGAGGCCCGATCGGGCCAACCACGTGCGCATGGGCCGTATCCTTTCGATGGAAAGCGATGGTCTGGGCACGGCGCCCGGTTTTCACCGAACAGCCACCGCGTCGCCAGCGTCGAACGTCACCAACGCAAGCAACGGACCAACGAAGCGAGAGCGCGTGAAACCGCTGTAAAATGGCGGTAACGGTGGTCGGCGGCGATCGGGTGCGTAAGATCTTTGACTGCAGCGAGCAGGCGCGAGCGTCAGAAATACAGATACGAGCCGAGCTGCAGCTCGAACGCGCGCGGCTGCGCGGCACCCTCGAGGCCCATCGCGGCGTGCGCTCCGAGCCGCGTGCGGAGCGTGCCGCGGACTTCGAACGTGGTCGCGAGATCTTGCGCGGGCAGATACGACATCGTGCCCGTCACGTACGCGATGGTGCTGGCCGGCAGCCGCACGCGCACGCCGCCGAACGGCCCGACACCGGGTCGCACGATGCTGCCACCGATGCCGGTCGTCTGACCCGACAGCGCGACGTAGGCGTCGGCCATCAAGAAGACGAGGAAATGATCGTCCTCGTTCCCCAGCGCGTAGCCGAGCGAGACGTTCACGCCGTGCGCGAAGGAGTCGGGAGCACCGCGATCGTGGAGGCGCGTCCCGAAGGCCCGCGCGCGCCACGAGATCTTCTTCTCGAAGCGCCGCAGCGGGTTCAGGGCCATGACGTCGGCGAAGGTCAGCGTGTCGAGCGAGAGGCGCTCCCGCCCGTAGTCGAAGCGAAGCCTTGTCTCGAGGAACTGGAGCTGGAGGAGCTCCGGCTCGCCGTCGGGAGGATCGGCGAGGTCGTGGAGCGCGAGTCGATAGCCGAGCGTGGCGAAGCCCGTGTTGTACTGGCTCGTCATGCCCGTGCCGAGCACGACGCGCATCGAGCCGTGGCTCTTGTGGGGCTCCTTGTCACGAGGCGCCTCGGTCATCGCCGGCACGATCGGCACGGCGGCGAGCCGATCGCGTCGCTCCACGAGGCGCTGCCGCGCCTTGACCGCCCCGGGGTTCTTGCCGTCGGTCATCGATTTCGCGAACCGCGCGTCGATGGCGAGCTTCGCGGTGTCGAGGACGAGCGCGGCCCGGGCCGCCGGCAGCTCGGCGGGAAGGGGAGCGTCGGCGCTGACCAGGAGATCCTCGACGAGACCGCGCTCGCGTCCATCGAGCCTGGTCAGGGCGGCGCGGAAGAGGCTGCGCACCGACGGGCGGTAGACCACGCTCCGCACCAGGCCTCGTGTCGCCTGCACGGCCTTCACGGTATCGAGCGGCAACACGTCGGCCTTCACGCTGTCGACGAGGTCGAGCCGCGGTGACGAGGCGTCGAGCGCGGCGATGATCTGGTAGCTGCAGTTCTCGGTCAGGTAGAGGTAGTCGACGCTCGTCTTGGCGAGCTCCCAGAGGTGCATGACGAGCATCTCGAGCTCGCCGGGGGTGAGGGCCAGCTCGTATTCCCAGAGGTCACGCGCCTCGTAGCCGGCGTAATCGCGCAGCATCGCGTCGTAGCTGCGGAAGCGGAACGTGCCGGGAAAGAGGCCGGCGAGCCCCTTGAACGCGTAGAGGATCGGGTTCGAGGTGTCGGTGGCGGCGGTGTAGTCGATACCGTGATCGCGGAGATCGATGGCGGTCTGGGTCTCGGCGGGGCCCTTCTTGGCGAGCCGCAGGAAGGTGTGGCCGAACGCCGACGCGGGGTTGTCGAGGAAGTTCGAGGCGTAGACGAACGTGGCCGACGCAACATCCATCTCGGCGACGTAGCGCTCGAGGGCCGGACACTTCGGCGGCTGGAGGAGCTCGCCGGTGAAGTGGAGCTGCGAGTCGAGCCAGAGGCGTCGCGCGGGGAACTTGCAGAGTGCATGCTTGTCCTCTTCGCCCGGGATCTGCGGGAGAAAGAACGACTCGATGGTGGCCTCGAGCTCGGCCGCGGGGTCCTTTTTGCCGCGGGAGGCGAGGAAAAAGTCGGCCCCGTCGACCTGGCTCCCGTAGCGCCCGAGGCTCTTCGACTTGTAGAGGAGGAGGCGATGCCACGCCGGATTCGCCGCGAGGCCCAGCTCGCGCGCGCGGGCCACCGCGGTCTGCACAGCCTGCGGATCGGCGCGCGCCGTCGTCGCCGCGAGGAGGACGACGAACGCTGCGACGAGCGCTGCGCCGAGGCGCGTCAGCGGCTCTTGCCGTCGTGCTGCGTCGTCTTCAGCGTCGCGAGGTCGACGCCTTCGAGGCAGCGGACGTTGAGGGCGACCATCTCCTTGCCGTCGGGCCGCTTGCCGGTGGCGTACGAGGTGACCCCGCAGGTCTTGCAGAAGAGGTGATCGATGACGTGCTTGTTGAAGTGGTAGACGCCCTGCTCACCGTCGCCGGCGAGCACCTTCATGGCGCTCGGCTCGATGAACGTGAGGAGCGTGCCCTTCTTCGAGCAGATCGAGCAGTTGCACGAGATGACCATCCCGAGATCGGTGGTCGCCTCGTAGCGAACCTTCCCGCAATGACAGCCGCCCTGGTACGTCTTCGCTTCGCCCATCGTGGTCACGAGTCGATCAGCTTCGCGGCCGCAGGTCAACGCCGCACTGGGCCGCAGGGTGCCGGCGGCGTGTCACGACGCCTGCTAGGCTCGCGGCTCCCATGCCTGCTCGGACGATCATTCACGGCGAGGCGCTCGCCTGGATGGCCGAGAACACCGCGCGCGAGGACGCGAGCGTCGTCACGTCTCTCCCCGACCTCTCGGAGCGTTCCGACCTGGATTTCGAGGGCTGGAAGGCCTGGTTCGTCCTCGCTGCTCGTCGCGTCATCGCGTGGACGCCGCCGCGGGGCGTGGCGATCTTCTTCCAGAGCGACATCCGTCACGAGGACACGCTCGTCGACAAGAGCTACCTCGTGATGCGCGCCGCCGAGGAGGAAGGCGCGTCGCTGCTGTGGCACAAGATCGTCTGCCGCAGGCCTCCGGGCACCATCTCGTTCGGCAGGCCGAGCTGGTCGCACATGCTCTGCGTCGCGCGCGTCCCGCGGCCCACGCCGAAGAAGCCCGGCCCCGACGTGCT
>JAYTZB010000324.1:0-1587 GCA_043742085.1 Polyangiaceae bacterium | reverse complement strand
AAGCACGATGGGCCACCGAGAACGTCACGATCGAAGGCACCGCGACGAGCTACGTGCGCGTCGGTGATGCCGGTATGTCGATCACGTTCCGCTTCTGCCCGACGTGCGGCTCGACCGTGTACTTCGACATCGACAGGATGCCGGGCTTCATCGCCGTTCCCGTCGGCGCCTTTGCCGACGCGACCTTTCCTGCGCCGAAGGCCTCGATGTACGAGGCGCGAAAGCACTCGTGGCTGAACTCGCCCGAGGACATCGAGCACGTGGACTGAGACGCACGTGGAGATGATCGGCTTCGACGGAGATCAGAGCCTGGGGGCGGCAGTGCGCGCGTCGCTGGTCGGGCTCCTCGAGGTCTTTCCGGAGCACCTCGCGAAGCCGCGGCCGCCGACGTGGTTCGATCCCGCGGAGATCATCCGGAACGACCAGTTCGACGCGCTGCTTCGCGCCCACAAGAAGGACCGCCTCGCGATCCCGATTCAGGCGCTTCGGGCAACCGGGGCGCCGTATCACAACTTCATCCTGATCCATCCGCGCCGCCTGGCTTGGTTCGTTCCGTCGCTGCTCGCGTCGTGGCTCGATCGTGCGGCGGCGGGAGGGACGCCCGAGATCGGAGCGAGCGATCTCGAGTCGATGGTCAGCGACGCGACGATCATCGACAAAGACTGGGAGTGGACGACCGAGGAGGCGGCTGCGCTTGCGAGCTTCTTCGACACCGCTCTTGCCGCAGCGCTCGCGACGGAGCTCGCGCCCGCGCGAGAGCCCGACCTCGAACGGCCCCTCGAGGACGGCGTGCGCGTGTGGTCCCTGTGCTCGCCGTCCGTGCCGCTCGAGGTGCTACGCGTCGCAGCGGCGCTGCGCGTGCCGCTCGACCCGCTGGTCGTGAGCTGGGCGGAGCACCCGGCGCCGCTCGCGGTCGACCATCTCCTCGAGGCCGTCTACGACCCCACGGTCCAGGCGAAGCAATACCTCTCCCACGAAGCGGTCGCCGACCGACTCGGCGCCGCCTTCTTCGCGGCGACGGGCGGACGACAGGTGCGTCTCTCGAAGGCCGAGGCCACCGTCCGCCGGAACATCGCGCGCCGCGAGCACTTCTGAAGCTGCAAGGCGTTCCTTGATAGAGTGCGCGCGTGCTCGAACGCGCGGTCTTCGTTTTTTCCGTCTCGGCTCTGGCGCTCGCGTGTAGCGGCGGGGCGCCCCCGAACGTCGCTGGCACGAACGCGCTCTCCGCGGACGTGGTTAGAGACCTCGGGCGCGGCGTCTTCGAGGTCGTCGTGCCGAAGGTAGCCGACGGCAGCGTCGTTTACTCCACGCCCCCCGACGAGCTGGTCCCCGTGCGCCTGCGAAACGAGAAGTTTCTCCCGCTCGGAACGGCGTTTGCGATTTCTCCCACGCTGTTCGTGACGGCCGCGCACGTCGTGAATGCCATTCCCGAGTCGTCGCTCCATCTGCGCGACAGCACCGGCGCGACGTACGAGGTCTCGCGCATCTTGAAGCTCTCCGACCGGCGCGATCTCGCCGTCTTCGAGCTCGTTCGCGCGCCGGCCGACGTCCATCCGCTGGAGGTTCGAACGTCGATCGCGGTCGGCG
>JAYTZB010000323.1:0-5089 GCA_043742085.1 Polyangiaceae bacterium | reverse complement strand
TGGACCTCGCATACCAATCCGCAGGGCATCCATCGGCTGCGCGTCGACTTCGATGCGCTCGAGCCGTCGTATCCGATGAGCCTCGACATGACCGCCGAGGTCGAGGACGTGAACCGCCAGCAGTGGGCCGGCCGCACGACGATGCTCGTCCACCCCGCCGATTACTACGTGGGCCTCAGGCTGACGAAGAGCTTCATCCGCGCCGGCGAGAACATCGATCTCGACATGCTCGCCTCCGACGTCGACGGCAAGCTCGTGGCCGGTCGCGCCATCACCGTGAAGGCCGCACGCATCGACTGGGAGCAACAGGGCAGCGAGTACGTCGAGAAGGAGCTCGACGCGCAGACCTGCGAGATCACCAGCACCGCGGTCACCCCGAGCGACGTGGTGCGCTGCACCTTCAAGACCACGCAAGGCGGGAGCTATCGCGTCACCGCGATCGTGTCGGACGATCACGGTCGCAAGAGCCAGACCGCGACGCAGATCTACGTGATGGGCGCGGATCTGCCGAAGGAGAAGAGCCTGGGCGGCGACCGCGTCACCATCGTTCCCGACAAGAAGGAGTACAGGCCCGGCGAGCTCGCGGAGGTCCTCGTGATCGCGCCGTTCGTACCCGCCGAGGGTCTCCTCACCGTGCGGCGGCAGGGCGTCGTGCATGTCGAGCGCTTCACGATGCGCACGGCGTCACAGGCCATCAAGCTGAAGCTCGACGACACGCTGGTGCCCAACGCCGAGATTCGCGTCGATCTCGTGGGCGCCACCGTGCGCGATGACGCCACCGGCACGCCCGATCCGAAGCTCGTGAAGCGGCCGGCATTCGCGTCGAGCGCCGCGGGCGTGAAGATCCTGCCGTCCGCACGGACGCTCGGCGTCGTCGCAGCAGCGAAGCAGATCGCCATCGAGCCGGGGGGCTCCACGCAGATCGACGTCGACGTGAAGAACGCCGAGGGCAGGGCCGTGGGCGGCGCGCAGGTGGCCGTCATCGTCGTCGACGAGGCGGTGCTCGCGCTCTCCGGTTACAAGACGCCCGACCCGGTGTCGGTCTTCTACTCGCCGCGCGGCACCGACGTGCACGAGATCATGGTGCGCGACCGCGTGCTCCTCGCCGACCCGGACCTCGCGAAGCTGCGTCAGGTATCGGCGCGCGAGGATTTCCAGCCGACCGGCGGCAGCTTCGGTCATGGCTCGGGCCGGCTCGGTGCCGGCGGCGCTCCCGGCGCAGTCGCACGCGCGGAGGCATCACCCATGATGCTGCCGTCCCCGTCGGCATCAGCGGCGCCGCCCGCGAAGACCGGGGCGCTCGAGAAGGAGTCGGCGAAGAACGACAAGGCCGGAGAGTCATCCGTGGTCGGCGACACCACGACGCCCATCCAGGTCCGCTCCGACTTCTCTGCGCTGGCGCTGTTCGCGCCGCGCGTGAAGACCGACGCCCAGGGACACGCCACGGTCGCCATCAAGCTGCCCGACAACCTCACGCGCTATCGCGTGATGGCGCTCGTGGCCGCCGGTGATCGCAGCTTCGGCGCCAACGAATCGACGCTGACCGCGCGCTTGCCGGTGATGGCGCGGCCGTCTGCGCCGCGCTTCCTCAACTTCGGCGACAAGTTCGAGCTGCCCGTCATCGTGCAGAACCAGACCGACGCGCCGGTCGAGGTCGGCGTCGTGGCGCGCGCCACCAATGCCACCATCGAGGAGCCGAGCGCGAAGCGCGTGAAGATCGCGCCCAACGATCGCGTCGAGGTGCGCTTCAACGCCGCCACCGTCAAGCCGGGCACGGCGCGCTTCCAGATCGGCATCGCGTCGGGCGGCTTCTCGGACGCCAGCCAGATCGAGCTGCCCGTCTACACCCCGGCCACCACCGAGGCGTTCGCGACGTACGGAGAGATCGACGAAGGCTCGATCGCCCAGCCGGTGAAGATGCCTCCCGGTGTCTTCCCGCAGTTCGGCGGGCTCGAGATCACGACGAGCTCCACGCAGGTCCAGGCGCTCACCGACGCTCTCCTCTATCTCGTGAAGTATCCCTTCGAGTGCAACGAGCAGATCGCGTCGCGCGTCATCGCCGTCGCCGCGCTGCGTGACGTGCTCCAGGCGTTCAAGGCCGAGGGAATGCCGTCGCCTTCCGCCCTCGAGGCCTCGATGAAGATCGACTTCGAAAAGCTGAAGCGCCATCAGAACAGCAACGGCGGCTGGGGCTTCTGGCAGGAGAACCCGTGGCCGTACCTCTCGATCCACGTCGCGCACGCGCTCGTGCGCGCGAAGGACAAGGGCTACCAGCCCGACGACGAGATGATGCGACGCGCGCAGACGTACCTGCGCAACGTCGAGTCGTACATCCCTTCGTGGTACGGCGAGGACGCGAAGCGTTCGCTCATCGGCTACGCGCTCTTCGTTCGCAAGAAGATGAACGACGGCGATCCGGCGCGCGCCAAGCGCCTGATGAACGAGGCGGGCGGCGTCGACAAGCTGCCCATCGAAGCGGTGGGCTGGATCTGGCCGACATTCGTAGGCGATCCGGCGTCCGCCACCGAGAACGAGGCCGTCCGCCGTCATGTCGCCAACCGCGTCACCGAGACCGCGGGCAACGCCCACTTCGTGAGCGGCTACAAGGACGCGGACTGGGTGCTCCTCCACTCCGACCGGCGCGCCGACGGCGTTCTCCTCGAGTCGATGATCGGCGATCAGAAGGACAACACCGTCATCCCGAAGCTCGTGAAGGGACTTCTCGCGCATCGCAAGGAGGGCCGCTGGCACAACACCAACGAGAACGCGTTCGTGCTGCTCGCGCTCGACCGCTACTTCAACACCTACGAGAAGGTGACGCCCGACTTCGTGGCGCGCATCTGGCTCGGCGATCGCTTCGCGGGTCAGCACCAGTTCAAGGGGCGCACGACCGAGTACAGCGACGTGAAGATCCCGATGCAGTGGCTCGCCGGCGAAGCGAGCCTCAAGGGCGGCCAGCAGCAGAACCTCGTCATCGGCAAGGATGGCCCGGGACGCCTGTATTACCGGGTCGGAATGCAATACGCGCCCACCGATCTGAAGCTCCCGCCGACCGACCAGGGCTTCGTCGTGTCACGCACGTACGAGGGCGCCGAGAAGGCGAGCGACGTGAAGCGCGATCCCGATGGTACCTGGCGCGTGAAGGCCGGCTCGAAGGTGCGCGTGCGCGTGTCGATGGTGACGCAGTCGCGTCGCTATCACGTCGCGCTCGTCGACCCGATCCCCGCGGGCCTCGAGGCGCTCAACCCGGCGCTCGCGGTCACCGGCGAGATCCCGAAGGACCCCAAGGCGGAGGCCGCGCAGGCGAAGTCGGGCCGCTACTGGTACTGGAACCGAACCTGGTACGAGCACCAGAACATGCGCGACGAGCGCGTGGAGGCCTTCGCCTCGCTGCTCTACGACGGCGTCTGGGACTACACCTACGTCGCGAAGGCGACGACGCCTGGCACCTTCGTGGTGCCGCCGCCGAAGGCCGAGGAGATGTACTCGCCCGAGACGTTCGGACGAGGCGCAGGCGACCGGATGATCGTCGAGTGAGCGTGCTGCCGATCGCGGGGCTCGCTCAGTCGCTCAGCTTCGTGAGCTTCGCGGGCCCCGCCAGCGCGGTCGAATCGTAGAAGCTCAGCTTCGTTCCGGAGAGGAAGAAGCAGCCGCCGGTGATGGAGTCCGACTCGAGCTGCGCGTTGCTTTCGGTGCTCGACGTGCAGCGTACGACCTCGAGCGGGGTGACCTTCAACGAGCACCCGCTCCCGGTCTTCGTGCCACCGGTGCCGCCCGTGGAGCTCGGCGACGCGCTCTTGCTCTCGAGCGTCTTGATCGAGCCCGCCGTCACGTGCGCAACCGCCGTGAGGCCAACCGTCTGCGCGCCGCACTTCTCCGCGATGACGATCGACGTGCTCGTGAACTCCATGCGCGTGTCGGTGCTCCCGAAGCCCGCGGTGCCCGCCCATAGTCCCGTGAGCGTGTTCGGCGTGGTGACCGTCGATGCGGGCGGACCGAACAGCGCCTCGTAGTCGGTCACGCCGGAGCTGGTGCTGCCACCGTCGGTCGTTCCGCTACCGAGATCGGGGAACGCGGGCGAGCCCGACGTGCCGCCCGGCCCCTGCACCGTGGTGGTGCTGCCCTGCGCGGTGCAAGCTGCGAGAACGAGGAGGAGGGGCGCTGCCAGGAAGCCGGCATTCGTGGCGGTGGTGAGGAGTCGCATGGCCGCACCTTCTGGCACCGCAAAGCGCCACGCGCAAACACGAACGAAAACGCGCGGTATCACGGTGGAACCACGGAATTACTTCGGAAATCCCCAATGGCCAGGCGCGCTGCGGAAAAATTGCATGACGGGATGGAAAGACTCGTATATCCCACGGGTTGTGAGGTCTCACGGCTTGTCGAGACACACGCTCCCCAAGGTCGCAGAGGGCTGTCCCTCCATACGACGAGGTCCCACGATGCTTTCCCGTTTTCGCTTCCTGACTCCGCTCTTGGCGGCGTCGCTGCTCGTTGGCCTCGTCGGCTGCGGCGGCACCACGCCCTTCGCGGGCGCCTCGGCGTTCGCCGTCGCCGGCACGCCGCCGCCGCCGCCCCCGCCGCCGCCGCCCCCGCCGCCGGTCGAGGCTCCGAAGCCGCCGCCGCGCGTCGAGCTTCGCGACAACAAGATCGAGTTCAAGGAGAAGATCCAGTTCGAGGTCAACAAGGCGATCATCAAGCCCGAGTCTGACTCGCTGCTTGCCGAGATCGCCGACGTCATCAAGAAGAACCCCCAGGTGAAGAAGCTCTCCATCGAGGGCCATGCTTCTGCCGAGGGCGACGCGAAGCGCAACAAGACGCTCTCCGATGATCGCGCGAAGGCGGTCATGGCGCACCTCGTGAAGGTCAACACCGTCGACGCGGCCCGCATGGTCGCGAAGGGCTGGGGCATCGAGAAGCCCATCGCTCCGAACGACACCGAGGAGAACCGCGAGAAGAACCGCCGCGTCGAGTTCCTCGTCGTCGAGCAGGACGTCACCCAGAAGAAGGTCGAGATCGACCCGACGACGGGCAAGGAGAAGATCGTCGACACGAAGACGGAGTCCATCAAGGCTCCCGACGCGCCGGC
>JAYTZB010000322.1:0-2379 GCA_043742085.1 Polyangiaceae bacterium | reverse complement strand
GATGCTCATCATCTTCGACTGCACCGGGATCTCCTCGGCGCGGAGCCGATTCGGGTAGCCGGTGCCGTTGAGGCGCTCGTGGTGCGCGCCGGCGATGGCGGGGACGCGACGGAACGCCTTTCCCCAGGGGATGTTGGAGAGGAACTTGAACGTGTGGACGACGTGGCTGGTGATCTCGTCGTACTCCTTCGGCGTGAGCGAGCCGCGCTTCACGCTGAGCGCGACGGCCTCGTCGGCGTCGAGCAGGAATTTCATCTCCCCGCGCATGTCGAAGTAGGTCTCCTTCGCGATGCCCTCGATCTTCGCAAAATCGCCGGCGGCGAGCACCGTGGGCTCGTTGGCGGCCATGATGATCGCGAAGGAGGCATCGAGCTCGGCGCGGCGCTCCACGAGCTCCTTGTCGAGCGCGTCGAGCTCCGACTTCGGCGAGCCGCGCTCGAGGGCGGTCACCTTGCGGCGCAGCACGTCGGCCTCGAGCGAACGCGCGATGAAGTCGAAGCGCGCGCGGATCAGCTCGACCTTCTCCTCGTAGAGCTTGTTGGCCTTGACGAGGACCTTCTCGCGCACGCCGATCTTGCCGAAATCGTGCAAGAGGCTCGCGTATTCGAGCTCGCGGAGATCCTCGCGGGAGAAGCTCGCGCCCTTGTAAGGACCCGAGGTCTCCATGTCGACGACCTTTGCCAGCTCGACGGTGAGGTCGGCGACGCGCCGCGAGTGACCGCTGGTCGTGGGATCGCGCGACTCGATGGCCTCGACGCTCGCCTTCACGAAGCCTTCGAAGAGCTTTCGAATCTCGTCGTAGAGCATCGCGTTCTCGAGCGAAGCGCCGGCTTGCGCGGCGACCATGCCGAGGAGCTCCTCGGAGCGCTCGTCGAACGCCACCACCTGCTCCTCGACGTCCTCCTTCGTGAAGAGCTTCTTCTCCGGGTCCTTCTTCTTGTTGATCAGCTGGATGACGCCGATCACCTCGTCGCGCTGCGAGATGAGCGGGACGGTGAGCATCGACTTGGTGCGGTAGCCGATCTTCTCGTCGAAGCGCCGATCGAAGCCGTACTGCGCGCCCGCCGGGATGTCGTAGGCGTCGGCGATGTTGATCGGCTTCTTGCCGAGCGCCGCGCTGCCGGCGATGGAGCGCGTGGAGATCGGCATCACGAACTCGCGCGAGTCGTAGTTGACCGACTCGTTCTGCGACATCTTGAAGCGGAGCATGGGACCGCGGCCGAGGCTCGGCGGTCCGTTCACCGCCTCTTCGCCGACGGCGTTCGCCGCGCTGGCCTCGTCCTCGACGACGTAGATGCTGCCGGCGTCGGCGCCAGTGACGAAGCGGCTCTTCTCGAGGATGATCGCGAGCAGCTTGTTGACGTCGCGCTCGGTGGTCATGGCGCGAGCGATGTTGATCAGCTCGCCGAGCTCGTAGCGATAGCGGCGGAGCCACTTGCCGCGGCTCTCGGCACGGCCCTTCGCCTCGAGCAGCTCGAACGCGCGAACGCCGGCCAGGAACATCTCGTCGAGCGACGCATCTTCCGCGACGATGCTCGCCAGGCCACGATTCATGGCCTGCTGGAGATCGACGTCGCTCGGATAGCCCATGAGGATGAGCATCGCGGTCGAGTCGGCGAAGCGCGCGGCGAAGGGCTTGAGGAGCTCGCGCCCGCGATCCCACACGGCGGCGGGCGCGAGGATCACCATGAGGTCGTCGCGCGTCACGGCGACGAGGAGCGGATGCGGGCGCGAGACGGTCTCGTGCACGAGCCGCGTGTCCTTCGCCAGCTGATCGGCGAAGCGGTTCATCTTCGCCACGAGCGGGGGCGTGGTGTCGCCGCTCGTCCGCACTGCGCTGTCGGCCGCGCCGACGCTCTGGAGATCGCTCATGGTGGGCCCGCCCGACCCCGAAGGTATCAGAAGCCGCGATGCGGGAAAGCGCCGGCTCAGGGCGGCGGCACGTTGCGGTCGTGCACGACGAGCACGTTGCGCCGCGCGAGGTTCGCGACCTTGCCCGCGGTGGTGCCGAGGATCCGATCGAGGCCGTAATAGCCGTGGCTTCCGATCACGATGAGGTCGACGTCCAGCTCATCCGCCACGTCGAGGATCGCGCGCCAGGATTGCCCGATGCGAACGACGGGGGTGCCGGCCGCGATGCCCGCGGGCAGGGTGGCGGCGAGCGCCTCGAGCGCATCCTCGGCCTTCTTCGTCAGGAACGCCGGAAGCGGATCGCCCGGACCGACGTGTGCGGCCGGCGGAAAGTCGGGCGGGATCGAGAGCGCACGGAACAGCGTGAGCTTCGCGCCGAAGCGCGCGGCGATCTCGGCCGACGCCGCGAGCACGTGCGGTGCGCGGGGTGAGGCGTCGAGCGCGACCAGCACGTGCGCGATCATGCGT
>JAYTZB010000321.1:0-2717 GCA_043742085.1 Polyangiaceae bacterium | reverse complement strand
TGGGCTGCGGCAAAGCGAATGCTGCACCGAGCACGGCGCCACCGCTCCGGAAGTCGGAGGCGCACGTGCGTCGTGGCTTGAACGACAAGCTGCTCGAAGGCGTCACCGTCGACCCCGCAAAGGGGCGCGCCGATTACCTCGAGCTCCGCGAGGAGCCGTCGTGGGTGCCTGGCGAAGGCGTTCCGGAACGGCGAGCAGCGACGACCCGAGGAAGTGGAGGTTGTTTACGCGGCGTTGATTGGTACCGGGCCGGCGCAGGAATGTGAAGGCCTCTCGCTCGGCCGGCCCACTGTTCTCGCAGTGCTGGCGAAATCGTCGTCTGTAGAGCCGCCCCTCGTGAGCGCTGCGCCGGGCGCCATCTTTCGCGCCGGGCCGCACCGAGCGAGCTCGGTACGCATGTTGCTCGACGCGCCCGGCGCCGTGGTCGTCGCGGTGGCCGCGCTGGTGGGGGCGATCCTCGCGCTTGCGGTGCTCGGGCCTGGCTATGTCGCCGGCACGAGCGCGTACTGGTGGAACCCGGTCGGCGACGCTTCGATGACGCTCACGGGATATCGGTACTACGTGAACGAGCCGTGGCACTGGCCGCTCGCCACGACGTTCATGACGAATGCCCCCGAAGGGGCGAACATCATCTACTTCGACGCGATCCCGCTGGTGGCCCTCCCCTCCAAGCTCCTCCATCCCTGGCTCGGGAAGTCGTTTCACCCGTACGGGCTCTGGCACTTCGCCGTCTTCGTGATGCAAGGCGTCATGGGAGCGCGGTTTGCGCGTGCGCTCGGTGCTCGGTCGCTGCTCGGAGGCGTCGCGTGTGCGGTCCTCTGCCTGTCAGCGACCGTGTTCACGACGCGCTTCTATCATGCCGATCTCGGTGGCCAGTTCCTCCTCCTCTGGGCGCTCGCGCTCTACGCGGAGGGTGCTCGTGGGCACATCACGGGGGCGCGATTCGCTCGCGGATGGATGGCGTGCGCGAGCTGCGCGTTGCTCGTGCATCCGTATCTCCTCGCGATGGTGGGGGCGGTAGCGGTGGCTGCTCACCTGCATTGCCTTCGTCGCGATGCACGCACCGTCGTCGTCTCGGCGGCGTCCTCCACGCTCGCCCTCGCGATTCTCTGGTGCTCGATGGGGTACGTGCTCCGGGCTCCCACGACCGCCGAAGCCGACGCGTTCGGGCAAGGGTCGCTGAATCTCCTGTCCATCATCCTGCCTTATCGCAGCGCCGTGCTCGGCCAGTGGTTCGACCGGGTCACCATGGATGCGACGGGGCTCCAGTGGGACGCGCAGGGCTACCTCGGCATCGGAGGCCTCCTCGCCGTGGGCGTCGCCATCGCCACGTGCGGGCGATCGATCGTCGCGCGGATACGCGACCACAAGGCACTCGCGGTCGTCACGGCGCTGCTCTTTCTCTATGCCGTGAGCCCGCACGTCTTCTTCGGACGGGCACTCCTCGCGAGCGTTCCGTGGCTCGAGCACGCCTCGCCCGCATGGAAGACGTTTCGCGGGAACGGGCGCTTCTTCTGGCCCGTTTCGTACCTCGTGACCATCGGCGCCGCGGTATCGGTCATGCGCCGCTTCCGCCGCCGCGGCGCGCTGGCAGTGACGGCGGCGAGCATGCTGCAGCTGTTCGACGCCCGGCCCGACTACGCGCTCGCGTCGAGCTCGCTGGCCGAGCCATGGGAGCGCCACGCCGACTGGGCGTTCTGGTCGCGCACGCTGCCCGAGTTCCGCTCGGTCGCTCTCTACCCATCCTGGTACTGCTGGACCGAGGGCCCCTTCCCGGAGCACGTCTCGCGAGCGGAGCGGGAGATCGAGCTGCTCGCCGCGTCGAATGGCCTCTCCACCAACCACGCTCGAACCGGTCGCGTGCTCAGCGACTGCGCGCGAGGCACCATCTCTCGCAGCACACTTGGAGACGAGCCTATCCCCGCGGGGCAGCTCATCGTCCTGTTCGCTCCGTTTCACACGGAGGCCGATGCCGCTCGACTCTCGCGGAACGCGACGTGCGCGAAGTTCGACGACGGCTGGGCCTGCTCGTCCCGATCGGCTCGATGAGGTATTCATGACGACGATGAAACGACGTTCGATGCTCGCACTGCCGGTACTCCTCTCTCTTTGCGGAGCGTGCGGAGAGGGCCCTGGCGCCAGGAGCGCCGACGGCAGCAACGCGTGTCCGGAGGCGGTCACGCAGTCGGTCTCGAGGGACCTTCCAGGCGCAACGATCCGGAGCTGCAAGGCGGAGAAGGCGGAGGGTCGGATCCTCCAGACCGAGACGATCATCGCCGTCACCGACGTCCCTGCCAGGGTGATGGCCGCGTTCTCCGCGAAGTACGCCGGCGCGAAGTCCACGCGCGCCGAGAAACAGGTGCGGGCCGGCAAGGGCACGTTCTACGAGATCAACCCCGACCGCTCGCTGACGACCTCGAACTGCAGCCCGCGAGCGCCGCGTCGGGCGTCGTGACGAGCACGGAAGATGTCCCGTTCCCCTGACCCCGCTGCTGTGGCGCCTCGCGCCTGCAGCGCTAGCCGAGCGCCGCGACGATCGCGCTGGCGCGCTCGGCCACTTGCGCACGAGCGCGCACGAGCGCGGGGCCGCGCGAACGAGATCGAGCAACGGGCATCGGTCGACCCAGAGAATGTCAGTGAGCCCCAGCGCCACCGACGCGACGACGGCATCGGTGCAGCGCTCCGCGTCGCCACCATAGCCTGCGATCTCGGCCTTC
>JAYTZB010000320.1:0-1815 GCA_043742085.1 Polyangiaceae bacterium | reverse complement strand
GCGAGGAGAAGGACGTCAACCCGGAGTCCAAGACCGAGACGTATGCCGCCGCGCGCTTCCACATCGACAACTGGCGCTGGGAAGGCGTGCCCATCTACCTGCGGTCGGGCAAGGCGCTGTGGAAGCGTGGCACCGAGATCATCGTGGAGTTCAAGAAGGCTCCCGAGGTGATCTTTCGCGGGACGCCGGTGCAGTCACTCGGCCCCAATCGGCTGATCTTTCATATCCAGCCGTATCAGGGGATAGAGATTCAATTCCAGGCGAAGATCCCGGGTCCTCGCCTGTATCTGCAGCCCGTGAACATGCGCTTTGCCTATGGTGATGCCTTCACGGCCTCTCGCTATACGGGATACGAAGTCATGATTTACGCGTGCTCGCACGGTGACGCGACGCTCTTCTCGCGCGGTGACCTCGTGGAGGCGGCGTGGCGCGTGGCGCAGCCGTTGATGGATCACTGGAAGGAGACGCCCGCCGATTTCCCGAACTACGCGCGTGGCAGCTGGGGCCCCAAGGCAGCGCGCGACCTCATCGCCAAGGACAACCGTCGCTGGCACGAGGTGGTGACCGAGGAGGTGCTCCGCAAGGTGCCGCTCTTCAAGGACGGCGACATGCTGTTCCTCGAGCAGGTCATCATGGCGCTCCGCGCCACGCAGGTGGTGCGCGGCGAGTCGATCATCAAGAGGGGCGACATCGGCCGCGAGCTCTATCTCATCGCCCGCGGTGAGGTCGAGGTGCTGGACGACGCCGGCAACGTCCTCAAGGTGCTCTCCGACGGCGACATCTTCGGCGAGATCGGCGTGCTCCTCTCCAAGCCGCGCACCGCCGACGTCCGCGCCAGGCGGAGCTGCGATCTCTTCGTGCTCGACAAGGCCGACTTCAGCCGCATCCTCCGCGACAACCCGCAGTTCGCCACCGCGATCCAGCAGGTCGCGCGGGAGCGCTACGCGGTGAAGGTCGACACCGCGGCGCTCATCGCTCCGCATTAGCGGAACCTCCATCGTTTCTCATCCTCGAAGGTCGGAGGTCCGATCCTCAGACGTCGGATGGATCGCCACCTTCGGGGGCCCGCGAGCAGAACGACCGGTCGTATTGTGCTACAAAGCCATTATGCGCGCCGGTAAGACGAAGACGACCAGCTTCTCCCTGGATGCGGCGACGCTGAAGAACCTGAAGGCTCTCGCAGCGCGGCGGCACAAGGGGAACGTCTCTGCGCTGCTGGCGGAGCTTGCAGCTCGCGAGGCGAAGTTCGTCGCTGCGGAGGCCTACTTCGAGAAGGTCGGTGCTCCGCCGCTCACGCGCGAAGCGATTGAACGAATCGAAGCCGAATGGCGCGGTGAGACACCGGCCAAGGCAAAGCGCCGGCGCGCCTCGTGACCTTCACCTTCGATACCGGCATGCTGATCGCGCTCGAACGTCGCAAGCGTCGAGCGACGGACGCGTTTCGCAACATCGTTGGTCGCGGCTTCCTGCCGATCGTTCCCGCCGTGGTCTACGCGGAGTGGTGGCGAGGACGAACCGACCTGCGGGAAGCGATCCTCGCCGCCGTGATTGTCGAGGACATGCCCCCCGCACTCTGTCGTGCCGCTGGAGAAGCTCTGGCCGCGGTCTCGGGATCGACACTGGCGGATGCGGTCGTCATGGCGTCGGCCGCGTTGCGAGGTGGCGGTGTGGTCTACACGGGCGCTCTCGACGACCTCCAGCGGCTCCAGCGTCACTTCCCCACGGTGCTGGTCCTCCAGGCGTAGTCGAGGGCCTGTTGGCGCGCCGTCGCAACCGCCTTGGTGCTGCTGACCCACCAGCCGACGCCGTAGTGTA
>JAYTZB010000319.1:0-3212 GCA_043742085.1 Polyangiaceae bacterium | reverse complement strand
GGCAGGATCAAGAGAACCCTGTAGACTGCACGCAAGCGCAAGAAAGGCCTCGCGAGGAGGAGCCCCAGCACGAGGCCGATGCTCACGTGCGCCACCACGTTCACCACCGTCCAGAGCACGGTCACGAGGAGCGTGAGATAGAACGACCCGTGCGAGAGCCATTCTCCGAACGGCTTGCCGCGCACCGTGAGGATGTCGGTATAGTTGGTGAAGCCGACGAACTGCGCGTGGTCGCGCGTTCCCGCGAAGAACGACGTCGCCGCGCCGGCGATCAGCGGCAGCACCACCAGGAGCAGGATGGTGAGCGCCGAGTGCACGAGGTACTTGTACGCGGGCCTCGACGCGCGGAGCTCCCGCGCGAAGCCCGGCTGTCGCGAGCGCTTGACCGCGAAGAACGCGAGCGCCAGGAGCGCGGCGCCGAGCGCTACGACGAGAGGCGCGGGGGAGCGTGGCGGCGGGGGCGGCCGCATCACGTCGTCGTAGCGAGCTCTCGCCTCGTCGAGGGCCTGCTTCGCGGTGCCCTCGCCGCGGATGACCTTCCGCAACGCCTGGAGCGCCGGGTCCCAGACCGGGTTCATCGCCACCGACACGGGCATCGGCACGGCGTCGTTGCTCGCCTCGTGGAAGGCGCGCAGCACGGTCATCGAAGGATCGGCGGCGTTCGCGCTCGTCCAGTACGAGCGCGTCGCGACCACTTGCTTGCCGATCTCTGCGCGATCGCGCGCGGCCGCATCTCCGCCGAGCATGCGCGCGAACGCGCGGACCTCCTCGCGACGTGCGCCTTCGCCGGTGAGGAACGCGCCCTCCACGGTGAGGAACGGCCGCATGGGTCCGGCGCCGTCGATGGAGGGCAGCGGAACGACGCGATAGTGGATCTTGGCGTTGGCCTCCTCGAGATCGCCCGCGAGCCACGGTCCACTGATGGCCGTCGCCGCGCGACCGGAGGCGAAGAGCTGCTTCACGAGATCGCCGCTCGGCTCCTCGGGAACGATACCGGCGACGGTCAGCGCGCGCGCCTCGTCGAGCGAGCGCTCGGCGGCGGGGCCCACCATCGTGAATTTCTCGTTCTCGAAGAGCGTGCCGCCGTACGCGTGCAGGAGAGCTGCGTGGTAGTAGACGCTCTGCGACTCGTAGACGAGCGGCCACACGTCCTTGTTGCGCTCGCGCAGCGCCGTCTTCTTGGCGGCCAGCTCGTCGAGCGTGCGCGGAGGCTCCGACAGGAGGTCGGTGTTCACGTAGAGCGCGATGCACTTGCTCGCGAGCGGCACCGCCCAGCGCTTCCCGTCGTGCGTCATCGCGGCGACGGTCGCGGGCTCGTACGTCGCGACGTCCTCGTCGGGGAACGCATCGCCTACCGGCGCCACGAGGAGGTGAAGGAGATACTCGCCGAGACGGTTGTGCGGGCCGAGGAAGAGATCAGGCCCATTTCCGCGAGGGATCGCCGCTTCCAGCTTCGAGAGATACGCCTCGTACGGGATGGCGAGGAGCGTGACCTTCACGTGGCGCTCGGCCTCGAAGCGCGCGGCGATCGTCTCGAGCGCCTTCTGCTCGGCGCCGCGGTACGGATGCCAGACCACGACGCCGCGCGGAGGCTCCTCGCAGCCCGGCAGCACGACGAGCGCCAGGATCAGCGCGACGAAGAGGACTAGTGCGCGGCGCATCGGGGCGGACGGCTCACGCGTCGAGCGCGCCCAGCGCGACGCCAGACTTCGGATCGAAGAGATGGACGCGCGAAGGCGCCACCGCGAGCTGGATCACGCTGCCGGCGCGTATCGAGCGCGCATCGTCGGCGTCGAGGCGGGCCACGACCGACGGTCCGCTCGCGCGCAGCCATCCGTGCGCGAAGGCCTCGGAGCCGAGCGCCTCGACGAGCTCGACCTTCAGCTCGGCGACTGCCGGCGCGCCGTTCTTCGCGAGGCCGAGATCGTGCGGGCGGATCCCGATGGTGACGCTGCGTCCCTCCTCGAGCGATGCGCCGAAGCGATCGTCGTCGACGACGGCGCGCACGCCTCCGCCCTCGGCGATGAAGCGCCCATTTTCTCGGGTGAGGATGCCGTCGAGCATGGCCATCTTCGGCGAGCCCAGGAACGTCGCGACGAACTTGGTGCGCGGCCGCTCGTAGACCTCGAGGGGCGCGCCCTTCTGCTCGACGAGCCCGCCGTTGAGCACCCACAGCGTATCGGCGAGGGTCATGGCCTCGACCTGATCGTGCGTGACGTAGAGCGTCGTGGCCTTCAGGCGATCATGGAGACGGCGGATCTCGACGCGCACCTCGGCGCGCAGCGCGGCGTCGAGGTTGGAGAGCGGCTCGTCGAAGAGGAAGATGGTGGGCCGGCGCACGATGGCGCGACCCATGGCGACGCGCTGGCGCTGTCCGCCGGAGAGCTGCTTCGGCAATCGCTCGAGGAGCGGGCCGAGCCCGAGCATCGCGCTGGCCTCGTCGAGGCGCTTGTCGATCTCGGCGCGCGGCGTTCCCCGCAGCTCGAGCCCGAACTTGAGGTTGTCCCGGACGCTGAGGTGCGGATAGAGCGCGTAGCTCTGGAAGACCATCGCGACGTCGCGGTCGCGGGGAGGAGCATGGGTCACGTCGCGACCCGCGAGCGAGATGGTCCCTTCGTCTGCCTCCTCGAGACCGGCGACCAGACGAAGGAGCGTGGACTTGCCGCAGCCGCTCGGACCGACGAGCACCGCGAACGTGCCTTCCGGGATCTCGAGGTCGACGCCCTTGAGGATGCTCGTCGCGCCGAAGCTCTTCTTCACGCCGCGGGCCTCGCAGCGCATCGCCACCGCCGTCCGTGCCGCATTCGCGGCGATGTCGGTCGGCAACGGCGTGTCGCTCGCTGCCGTCTTGCCTTCGCCTTGCGCTGGTTGAGTGGCCTCGGACATGGGCGTCGGATTCTAGCCCCCGCCGCCCGCGGTTGACGCGAAGCCGTCGTGAGGCCCCGTCGAAACAGGGGCGATACGCGTAACGCATTTTTGAGTGACGTTCGAGCGGTTTTTCCTGGAACACAACCGACCGGGTGTGGACACCGCTCGCGAGTCATGGCACCCCCTGGCGAAGCGTCGATGAGTTGGCCGAAGGGGGTAGAGCAGGCGAGTGATCGCGTTCACGAGGCCGGGTCCTCGGGGATCGACACATCGGACGTCGCGTCCTCCGGCGTGAGGGTCGAACGCGAGACCACGCCGGCGCCGGCCTTCGCGAACGGCGACGA
>JAYTZB010000318.1:0-2870 GCA_043742085.1 Polyangiaceae bacterium | reverse complement strand
GAGCGCGAGCAGGAGGTCGACGTCGAGCGTGCGCTCGTGGAACTCGTCGAGGATGACCGTGGCCGACCCGTCGAGGAGGCCCGGCTGACGGAGCACGATGCCGGGCGTGGCGAAGACGATGCGCGTGGACTCGCTCATCGTCTTGTCGTCGCGCACGACGTAGCCGACGGCGTCACCGAGCTTCGTTGCCTCGAGGTCCGCGACGCGCGCCGCGAGGCTGCGGCATGCCACACGGCGCGGCTCGATGACGAGCACGCGCGCCGCCGGGGCATGCGCCCGACACCAGCGGGGGATCTCCGTCGATTTCCCGGACCCGGTCGGCGAGGAGACGACGATGGGCTTTCGATCGACGACGTCGAGGAACGAGGCGCGAAGCGCCGCGATCGGCAGCGCGGCGTTGTCGTCGCTCACGCGATCACGCGGTCAGCGAGCGCCGAGCAGCGCGGCGATGGTGAGCACCACGCCGCCGACGCTGAGCAGCGCCATCACGCCCGCAGGCATGACCTTGCCGGTCTTGCGGAAGCCCGAGATGAAGCGACCTGCGAGCGGCAGCGACACGATGAGCCCGAGGAGCAGGCCGATCATGCCCTTGGCGCCCACCAGATACGCGGCGCCGATGAGCAGCACGCCCGACGAAACGCCGGCGATGAGCGAGGGCCGGCTGTTGGCCTTCACGTAGCCCATGATGCCTCCGGCAATCGTCAGCACACCGAAGACATAGAGATAGATCCGGACGGCATCGAGCATGGGGTGGTCATACTCCCAAACGGGCGACGACGACGTTGCCGGATTCGTCGATGTCGATCGCGCGCTCCCTGAGGAGCCGTCCCACGGCGCGCTTGAAGGCCTTCTTGCTGAGGCCGAAGCGTTCGCGGATCTCCTCGGGCGTGGCCTTGTCGCCGATCTTCGGAGCGCCGACGCGCGAGAGCTCCTTCAGGATGCGCGCCGCATCGCCCTCGATCTCCTCGTGGGCATGGCCGCGCAGGGAGAGCTCGATCTTGCCGTCGGGCAGCACGTTGGTGACGCGAAAGCGCGCCGCCTCGCCGCGTGACAAGGAGTGCGGCTCGCTCTCGGGGAGCAGCCCCACGAAGGCGTTCTCGACGATCACGAAGAGCCCGATGCCCGGCTCCTTGCGCCAGGCCTCGCCGGCCACCCATTCATCGAGCTTCCAGTCCACCTTCTCGGCGCCGGCCGCCCCGCCGAGCATCTCGCTGACCTTCATGGTGCCGGCGAGCCGCCCGCTACCGTCGATGTAGAGGCCGATTGCGTAGCGATCGCCGACGCGCATGTCGGTGGTCTGCTCCGCGAACGGAACGAGCAGCTCCTTCGCGAGGCCCCAGTCCACGAACGCGCCGAACTGCGTGTTCTCCACCACCTCGAGGAATGCCACCTGGCCGAGCTCGAGCTTCGAGACGCGGGTGGTCGCGATCGGGCGGCCCTCGGAGTCGAGGTGGACGAAGACGTCGACGGCGTCACCCTCCTTTGCGCCGGCGGGGATCTCGCTGCCGATGAGGAGCACGACGTCATCCTCGCCGTCGCGCGCGCTCGGCTCGGCGCTCGCGTCGCCGTCCGCGTCGCCGATCGCGAGGAAGGCGCCGGGCGTCGCGAAGCGCCGGATGGTCAGGCTGGCGAACCGCCCGAGGAGATCACGTACCATCGCTCACGACGACGACGGGATCGTCCTGCTCGGTGACGTGCGGCTTGCCATCGAAGTCGATGAAGTGGCCGGAGCGGTTGGCCTTCGTCTCGAGATAGAAGCGGTTGTACGCGTTGGCGGGGATCACGTGTGGAATGCGATCGGTCACGTGGATGCCGTATTTCTCGAGCTCCGCGACCTTCTTGGGGTTGTTGGTGAGGAGCCGGACCGACTTGACGGTCAGGCTCGCGAGGGCGTGCGCGGCGATCGCGTAGTCACGCTCGTCGTCGCGGAAGCCGAGCGCGAGGTTGGCGTCGACGGTGTCGAGGCCGTCGTCCTGGAGCGAGTAGGCCTTCACCTTGTTGAGGAGGCCGATGCCGCGGCCCTCCTGGCGGAGATAGAGGAGGACGCCGCACGGCTCCTGCGCGATGCGCTCGAGCGCGACGCCGAGCTGGTCGCGGCAATCGCAGCGGAGCGAGCCGAGCGCGTCCCCTGTGAGGCACTCCGAGTGGAGCCGCGTGACCACCTTCTCGGCGCCGAGCACGTCGCCGTGGACGAGCGCGATGTGCTCCTTGCCATCGCGGTTGTTCCAGAAGGCGACGATGCGGAAGCGCCCGAACCGCGTCGGCAGATCGGCGACCGCCTCGACCTTGACGCAGACGGCGTGGGCGCCGAAGCCGGCGCAGTCGTGCTCCTTGTCGCGCCGTACGAGATCGTCGAGGCTGGGCACCGACGTGAGCGTCGCCGTGCAGGGCAATGCGGTCATGGCGACAGCCTAGCAAATCACGAGGCGCGCGGGCTGGGCGCCGCATCGCCGTGAGCTCGCGATGGTCGAGCTCAGCGGGAGTGAGGGATGCGGATCGAGATGCTCGTCCCGTGCTCCTCGGGTCCGGTACGGCTCTCCACCTCGATCCGCCCGCCGTGCGCAGCGACGATGTCGCGCACGAGAGAGAGCGCGAGGCCGTCGGCGTGAGGCGCGCCGGAGCGACGCTCGAACAGGAACGGGAGCTTCTCCTTCGGAATGCCCGGCCCGTCGTCCTGGATGGCGATCGCGATCTCCTTCGGCTCGCGCACGATGTGCACGAGCACGCTGCCGCCGGCACGGTCGGCGCTGCCGCGACGCACGAAGCGCAGGGCATTGCCGACCAGCGCCGACACCGCCCAGGCGAGCTTCTCGTTGTCGACGGCTAGCTTCGGCACGTCGCCGAGCGTCTCGACGCGGAGCTCGATGTGC
>JAYTZB010000317.1:0-7580 GCA_043742085.1 Polyangiaceae bacterium | reverse complement strand
ACCACCATGCGCGATGCATGATCGAGCGGATCCACCGGGTCGAGCGCGTTCTGGAACATGCCGAGCACCGGATGATCGGCCGACAGCGTGATCTCGCCGAGCACCGCAGGAGCGACCGCCGCGAAGTCGACCGGGCTGCGTTTCAGCACCACCGTGTCGGCGAAGCTCGCGCCGATGCCGCCCAGCACGACGCCCTTCGCCGCGGTGAGTGGCCCCGCGAGCGCCATCGCCGTCGCGCCCTGCCCGTGACCGATGAGGACGACGGTGCCGAACTTGATCGGAGCTCCGGTGGGAGACGTCATGGCGTCGAGCGTGAACGTCGAGGCGAGCTTCGCGAGGCCGAGCACGTCCGCCGCGGCCTGCAGCGTGTTGCCGCGCAGCGCGCGAGGGTTCGAGGACACGAAGTACAGTGCCTCCGGACGCGCGGTCGTCCCGCCGCGACGCGTGCCGTGGTCGATCTGATCGATGCCGAGCACGGCGACGCTGGCGGCGCCGGCGTCGGCCGCGGCGAGCCGAGCGGCGACACCGTCGGCGACGTGACTCCGGAAGCTTCCGCCCGTCGCATGGGCATAGATGGCGAGCGGCCAGCCGGTCGCCGGCATGGGGCCGCTCTTCGGAACCGTGAGCGAGAGGCAGACCTGCGAGCTGCCTTGCGCGATCGGGTTGCCGGCGCCGTCGAGCGCGAGATCACCGCCCTCGGCGGGCGTTCGATAGGGCGCGGTGCCTTGCTGCCACGACGGCAGCGTGACGAGCGCGTGCAGCTCGTCGAAGGCAGCGTTCGGTGCGCCGCACGCGCGAACGCCCTCGGCCTGCGGGCAGGGCGAAGGAGCGACGCCGCACTTCACCCAGCTCGTCACCGTCGGAGTGGGTGCCGCCGCGACCGCGGTGGCAAGCTTGCCCACGAGATCGACGTGCTTGCCGACCGTGAACACGGCCAGGTTGACGATGGTCGACGCATCGACGTTGGCTCCGGCGGCCCACGTCCGGAACGGCGCGTATGCATTCCACGCTTCGGTGAGCGGCGCTCCGGGATCCGTCGCGGCGAGCAGCGCCTTCAGATCGGCCGCGGCCTCGATGGTGACGTTGCCCGGCGCCTTCGCGCCATTCGTGACGATGAGCGCATACGTGTGGCCCTGGAGCAGCGGTTGACCTGGCGAAGGGCGCGCGCTGATGGAGTTTGCGCAGACGTACTTGGTCCTCGCGCTGGTGGCGCTCCATCCGAAGCCGATGTCCTTGCCGGCGCCTGCCGTCACGTCGACCATGCGCACGACACCGGCTTGCTTCAGCGTCGCGAAGTCAGGCTGACCGCTGAAGCGCATGACGACCGTGGGGTACGCCGAGAACCCGTTTGCGCTCTCCTCGACGTAACGAGCCCAGCGATCGACGAGGTCGTAGCCGAGCACGTCGGCGCCGGGCGTCGGAAAACCGGAGAGATCGAGCTTGCCGCTCTTCCTCCGCGCGTCGTTGGGGAACGGGAGGCGGAAGAAGTCGCCGTCGTCGGAGCCGCGAGGGACGCGGAAGTACGCGCGCACGGGGCCCGCCTCGTCCGCACATGTCACGCCCGTGAAGGCCGACACGGCGACCGGCGGCGCACCGGCGGTGGGCGGCGCCGCTGCGCACAGGCTCGCGGTACAGACGAGACCGCCGAAGCAATCGCTGCCCAGCTTGCACGCGGCGCCGACGTCGGCTGCGCCTTCGGCCTGGCACTCTGCGGAGAGGCCGACCGCGTTGCAACGCGCGCCTCCGCCGCAGTCGGCCTCGCTCCCGCACGACTCGCCGAGCGCCGCGCGCCCGGACGGCGCGCAGACGCGCATCGGGTTGCAGTAGAGCCCTTCCTTGCACTCTGCACTTATCGCGCAGGCCGCGCCGGAGCCGAGCGAGCGAGCGGGGGCGCACTTCGCGTCCTTGCACGTGAGGCCGGTCCGACAGCGCATGGTGTCGCCGCAGGGCTCGCCGACGCCGCGCGCACGGATGTCGTTCAGATCACCGGCGTCCTGGGACGCGAGCGTTACCGTTCCGTAGTCGCCACATCCCGGCACGAGCGAGACCGCCAGGCACCCGAGCGCGATCACCACCGGAAACACGGCCGCCGCGGCGGACCTCACCGACGCTGCTCCCCTGTCCATGGTGTGTATGTTACGCCTTCCGGACCTTCGCATGCTGCGCTTCGAAGAAGCCCTCGCTCGCATTCTCGCCCTCGGCACCCCCGTCCTGTCTTCCGAGGTCGTACCCCTGGAAGATGCGGAAGGGCGCGTCCTCGCCGAGGATCTGGTGGCCTCGGGGGACCTGCCGCCGTTCGACTACAGCTCGATGGATGGCTACGCGGTGGCGACGCGTTCGCTCGACGACGCCGGCGCGGCGCCGTTCCGGCTGCCGGTTCGCGGAGAGAGCCGCACCGGTGCGCTGCCCGGCCCGCTCGAGGCAGGCTCGACGATGCGCATCTTCACCGGCGCCGCGATCCCCCAGGGCGCCGACGCGGTGGTCATGCAGGAGAACGTGGCGCGTGACGGCGAGGTCGCGGTGCTCGCGCAGAAGCCGCGTCCGGGCCAGAACGTACGGCGACGCGGCGAGGACCTCGCGGCGCGCTCGGTGGCGATCGCCCGCGGCACGAGGCTCCGCCCCGCGCATCTGTCGCTGGCGGGTGCGCTCGATCGCGCGGACGTCACCGTCGTGAAGCGCCCGGTCGTCACCATCCTCGCCACCGGCGACGAGCTCCGGAGGCCCGGCACCGATGCGCTCCCCGGCACCATTCCGGAGTCGAACACGCTCGCGTTGCGCGCGATGGCGCGACGCGCCGGAGCGAGCACGCGCGCTCATCCTTACGTGCGCGACGATCGTGTCGCCACCGAGCGCGCGTTCGCGGCGGCGCTCGAGGCGTCCGATGTGGTCGTCACCATCGGCGGCGTGAGCGTCGGCGATCATGATCTCGTTCGACCCGCGCTCGAGGCGGTGGGCGTCGAGCTCGATTTCTGGCGCGTCGCGATCAAGCCTGGCAAGCCGCTGGTCATCGGTCGCTTCCCGCGCGCCGGGCGTCGCGATGCCGTCGTCGTGGGGCTCCCCGGAAATCCCGCGAGCGCGATGATCACGTTCGCGGTGTTCGGCATCGCGCTCCTCCGCGCGCTGCAGGGCGACGCGAAGCCGTTCCCGACCTTCTCGCGGGCGCGCATGACTCGAGCTCATGCGCACGACCCCGGTCGCCTCGAGCTCGCCCGCGCCGTCCTGTCCCAGGCCGATCACGGCTACGCGGTCACCACCCTGGGAAACCAGGCCAGCGGCGCGGTCACCACCATGGCGCAGGCCGACGCCCTCGTGTGCATCCCCGAGGACGCGACCGGGGTCGGTGCAGGCGACGAGGTCGACGTCCTCCTCATGTCGGATCTCTGCGGCTAGACTCGCGGAGTCATGGATCCGAAGAAGCCGGGCGGCGCGCTCACCCCTCTCACGCACCTCACGCCCGACGGTAACGCGCACATGGTCGACGTCGGCGCGAAGGACGTCACCGCACGTCGCGCCATCGCTCGCGCGCGCGTGCGCATGAGCGAAGCGACGTTCGCGCGGCTCGTCGCCGGCGACACACCGAAGGGCGACGTCTTGGCCGCTGCGCGCATCGCCGGCATCCAGGCTGCGAAGAAGACGAGCGAGCTCATCCCGCTGTGCCATCTCGTGGCGCTCACGCGCGTCGAGGTCACCATCACGCTCGACGGCGGCGTGTGCGTGATCGACGTGAGCGCCGACGCGCGCGATCGGACCGGCGTCGAGATGGAAGCGATGGTCGCCGCGAGCGTCGCGGCGCTGACCATCTACGACATGCTGAAGGCGGTCGATCGCGGGATGTCGTTCGACGTCGGTCTCCTCGAGAAGACCGGCGGCAAGAGCGGCACCTGGCAGCGCGACCAGGACGCGCGCGGGGCGAACGAGAACGAGAAAGCGCCATGAGCGACCGCATCGATCTGCGGGAGACCCCGCTCTCCCTCGACGAGGTGATGGCGCACGTGAGCCGCCCCGGCGCCGGGGGCATCGCGACGTTCGTCGGCGTCGTGCGCGACGAGAGCGACGGCCGCGCCGTCACGCGCCTCGATTATTCCGCGTACGCCGCGATGGCGAAGCGCGAGATGACCGCCATCGCCGACGAGCTCGAGAAGGAGATCGAGGGCGTTCGCGTGAGCGCCATCCATCGCATCGGCTCGCTGGGCGTGGGCGACGCCGCCATCATCTGCGCCGCCAGCGCACCGCACCGCGGCGAGGCGTTCAAGGCGTGCCGCGAGCTCATCGATCGCATCAAGGCGCGCGTGCCGATCTGGAAGCGCGAATACGGTCCAGATGGGGCCGCGTGGGTGGGATGGGTCGATGCGCGATGCGCGCCGGATGGGCACGAGAGCGGGCACGGGGACGGCCACGGCCACGGCCACGAGAGCTGATCAGCCCCCGGCGACCGGCGGGATGAGGGCGACGGTGTCGCCCGCCGTGAGCGGCGTGTCGTTGGCCGCAAACTCCTCGTTACGTGCAAATCGCACGTATTTCAGACGGCCCTCGAGAGCGGCGTGCACCTTGGTGAGGTGCGTCGCGAGGGCGCCGATGGTGGTCACCGACGGCGGGACGTCGAGGGCCTCTTCGTCCATCCCGACGAGATCACGGACGGCCGCGAAGTAGAGGATGGTCAGCTTCACGCATGGTCCTTCGACGGCGTCACCGCGTGGCCGGCCCGGCCGTGGAGGAGATCGACGGCGTGCGCGAGGATGGGAGCGATGAGCTCCCGGGCGCCGAGCCGCACGGCCTTCTCGCTGCCTGGCAGCGAGAACACGAGGCGCGTGCCGATGGTGCCGGCGGTGGCGCGCGAGAGGATCGAGCGCACGCCGACCTGGTCCCACGACAGTCGACGGAAGGCCTCACCGAAGCCGTCGAGATGCTTGTCGAAGAGCGACTCGAGCGCCTCGTAGGTGCGATCGCGCGGCGCGATCCCGGTGCCGCCAGAGAGCACCACCGCGTCGGCCTCGTCCTTCTCCATGACCTCGCGCACGATGGCGAGGATGCGGTCGGGCTCGTCGGGGACGATCACGTGGCGAACGTGCGTGAAGGCAGCGAGCTCTTCGACGAGGGCGCGGCCCGAGAGATCGTCGGCGGCAGTGCGGGTATCGCTCACGGTGACGGTGATGACGCGAGGCAGCATGGGTGGCGCGGATCCTACCGCGAATCTCGAGGGGGAACGCGGGTGGCGCCGCCGCGACGGAGAAGAACGAACGCGAGCGAAACTCGACCCCGCGTCGGCGCGTACTGCATCGGGGGACATCGGCAGCCTCAACGCGGCGAGCGCCGCCGATCTACGCTAATATCCCCGCCCATGTACGCCCTCCCCGTCCTTCAGACGCGCGCTGCGCCGGCGACCCCGCCGCGCTCGGTGCGGCTGTCGTTGACGGACCGCTGTGACCTCGCCTGCATCTACTGCCGGCCGCACAAGCAGGACGGTTACGTCGACGAGCGACTCGATCTCGAAGCGTGGCAGACGATGGTCCGCGGCCTCGTCGTCGCGGGCGTGCGCCGGGTGCGCCTCACCGGCGGTGAGCCGCTCCTCCACCGCGACATCGTCCCTGTCGTTCGCTTCCTCGACACGCTCGGCCTCGATGACGTCGCCGTCACCACGAACGCCACGCGTCTCGAGAAGCTCGCGGCGCCCTTGCGCGCCGCGGGTCTCCGGCGCGTGAACGTCTCGCTCGACAGCCTCGACGCCGACCGCTTCAAGCGCATGACGCGCGGCGGAAAGCTCGACGTCGTCATGCGCGGCATCGACGCGGCGCTCGCCGCGGGCTTCGACGAGATCAAGCTCAACGCCGTGATCGTCAAGGACGAGAACGACGCCGAGGTCGAGGCGCTCGTGCGCTGGTCGTGGGCGCGCGGCATCGTCCCGCGGCTCCTCGAGGTGATGGCGGTGGGCGAAGGCGCCAACCTCGCCGATCGCGTGGTCACCGCGAGCGAGATGCGGATGCGTCTCGCGCACCTGCTGACGCCCGGCGATCCGGCGCGGGAGAAGGATCGCGGCCCGGCCGGTTACGTCGTCGCGCGTCACGACGCGTCGAAGAAGGTCGGCTTCATCACCGGCACGAGCGACACGTACTGCAAGGGCTGCGATCGGCTCCGCGTCGCGAGCGACGGCATGCTGCGCCCGTGCCTCGCCACCAACGACGGCCTCTCGGCGGCCGCCCTCGCGCGCACGGGCGACGCCGCGGGCGTGGCAGCCGCGGTCGCCGACGCGTGGACGATGAAGCCCGACGGCGAATCGTTCAAGGGCTGCACCGAGCCGAGCGCCGCCGACGTGTCGATGCGCGGCATCGGCGGCTGAGAGCTCCTCGCGCGTGGCGTCCTTGCGCCGACCTGCGGTTGCAGCGGTCGCGCTGTGCGGGTGTGCGCTCACGGCACGCGCCTCGCGATCGGCGGCGCGAGCTCCGGTCGAAGCTGCGGCTGCCGAGCGTGAGATCGGCGCGACGGCTCCGCTTCCATCCACCGTCTTATCTCTGATGCGACCGTCGCCACGCCTATCGAGCCTCGCACCGGCGCAACTCGTTCCCCCCAGCCTCGCGCGCAGTCTCTCGAACGGCCTTCGTTTCGACCTCGTCGTCCATGTCGAGCTGCTCGTCCGGGGAAAGCCCGCCGGACTCCACGCGGTCGGGGCTTGTTCCGTGACGTAGGATCTCTGGGAGGAGGTGTATCGCGTGAAGCTACCCGACGGACCGCTACGAGCGACGACCGTGGATGCCGTGGTCCGGATGTGCACCGACCGCCAGCCTACGCAGACGCGCTCGCAGCGACGCCCGGCGCGTCCGCGAGACAAGGAATCGTCAGCGTGAAAGCCATAGCGCCGCGAGTCGAAGAGCCGGCGAACGCGCGGTTGACGCGACGACGAACCGGCGCGGCGTGACATGCGATGTCCGGCGTCGGCCACTCACTTCTTCAGTGCGTCGATGACTTTCAGGGCTGCCTCGAGCGCGTACACGACGGCTTCATCCTTGGGCCGACCCGCCGCGCGCTTGCTCACGATGATCCGGCTGAGCGGCAGGAGCTTCACGGCAACCCCTCCCACGATCTCGTCGATCGCGCGATCGTATTCGGCCGCGAAGTCCGGCAACCCCGACATATGGGTGACGACGTCGAAACGGTCGCCCAGCGCACCGCCAAGGCGTGGCGGGCTCTGCGCGCGTTACCCAGAACCCGCCGGCAGTGCGCGCAGCTTCTGCGATGCGGCTGTCCGCTATCGACTCGAACCAGAGATCGACGAGTTCCGTGGCGCCGCGGGCGCCCTGGAGCAAAGCGGCGCTCATGCCCACGAGCAGGTAGCGCACGCCCGTGGCGTTGAGCGCCTCGAGGAAGCGACGCTCCGGCTCAGTAAGAAAGTCGAGGTCTGCGTCGTCCATGGGAAAGACCGCGCCTCAGGCGCTCCGTCGCGGTTCGCGCGAGCTGCTTCAGCGTGTGGAAGACGTCGCCTTCGTCGAGCATGAGCTCCACCGCGAGCCGACGCGCACGCTCGCGCAGGGCATCGTCCGCGGCGAATAACGCCCGCTCGCGGGGAGTGAGCTGAGCGAGCTCTTCCT
>JAYTZB010000316.1:0-9149 GCA_043742085.1 Polyangiaceae bacterium | reverse complement strand
CGCGAACGGGATCGGCACGAACTGCCACGCCTTCCAGCCCCAGCGATCGAGCGTGTAGCCCATGCCGAGGCCCACGAACGAGCTGGCGAGGTACTGCATGCCGTCGAAGAGCCCCGCCGCCGTCGCGGCCGCCTTGCGTCCGCCGAAGTCCATCGACGCTGCGCCGCCGATCATGCCGTGCGCGCCGTTCACGAAGATCGACAGCAGCGGCAGGCACGCGGCTGCCACCCACGGACTGGGGCCGACGCGATCGATGAGCCCGAAGAGCGCCAGCACCACCGTCATGCCGACGAAGCCGAAGAAGATCACCGGCGCGCGCCGTCCCTTGAAGATGCGGTCGGAGGCGATGCCGAACGCGAAGCCGCCGGCGATGCCGAGGAGCGCGATGCCCCACGCCGCGGTCTGGTACGGCACGTACGAGGCGAGGCTCGCGGTGGGGCCGCCGAGATAGACCTCCTTGAAGTACTTCGGGTACCAGGAGTCGATCGTGCTGCGGCGCACCATGCCGATCATCATCGAGCCGAGCGCGATGATCCACGTGACGCGGCTCGCGAAGACGGTGCGGAGCACGAACTTGAGGCTGCTCGGCTTGCCGTCGGACACGCCCTGGGCGTCGCCGGTGTCGAGGTCGCTGAAGCCGGCGTCCATCGGTGAGTCGCGCATGAAGAGGTAGTTGAGGACGAAGAGCACGCCGACGACGACGCCCGGGATCCAGAACGCGTACTGGAGCGGCAGCACCGTGGCGATGGCGGGCACGGCGGAGAACGCCAGGATCAGACCGAAGCGGATGAGCACGCCGAAGATCCCCGCGAAGGTCCCGCGCTCGCGCACGTGGAACCACTGGGCGTTCACCTTCACGATGGAGAGCGCACCGAACGACTGGAAGTAGCCGTTCGTGCCCCAGATGGCGGCCATCAAGAGGAGGAGCGTGCGCGGCTGGAAGCCGTGCCGCAGGACCGCCGCCGTGACGACGTGCGCGTCGTGGCCCTTGCCGATCACGACCGCCGGCACGTCGACGAACGAGATGCACAGACCGAAGAGCAGGTTCATCACGACGACGCCGACCGCGCCGAAGAGGAACGCCTTCCGCCCGCCGATGCGATCCGCGATCGGTCCGTTGAAGACCACCGAGAGGCCGTACACGAGCGGCATCGTCGTCTCGAAGATGCCGAGCTCGGTGTTCGTCCAGCCGAAGGTGCCCGACAGGTTCACCATCACGGCCGCGAAGTTGTAGCGGCTCATGTAGAACGCCGCGTAGAGGAAGCCGAGCACGAGCCAGTTGCGGGTCCTCGCGGACCGGAAAGCAGGATCGTCGAACCCGGTCGGGAGGCCGGCGGCGGGCGCGGAGGTGGTCATGCCGCGCGGAGCATGGCACGGCCGCGAACCGCGGAAAACGCCTTACTTCGTGTCGTACTTCGCGACGGTCTTCACTTCAGCACGTCGACCGCGGCGTTCAGCGCGGCGTCGGGGAGCGTACGGAACAGCGCCGGCGGCATGTGGAGGCGATTGTTCGCGGGCAGCTTCATGCGCGCGATGGCCGCTTGCTTCTCGGCGACCGGCATCGTGTCGAGCTGGGTCACGTCGAACTTGGACCGCGAGATGCTCTGGTCGAGGCGCGAGTTGTGGCACTGCGCGCACGCCTGCACGAGGATCTCCTTGCCGGTCGCGCCAGCCTTCGGACGCATCGACATCTCCTCGAGCGCGTCGTCGAGGAAGACGCGGCGGATGTCGGGGAGGTCGGACGCCGGCAGCGTGCCGGCGCGGAACAGCCGGTACTGGTCGATCGCGAAGCCCAGCTTGTCGGGATCGGTGACCTTCACGTCGTGGTACGGCACCGGGATGAACTGACCCGCCGCCGAGGAGTCGTAGAGCCGCTGCCACGTCGAGCTCTGGCCCTTCGGGAAGTTCAGTGACGGCTGCTGCGACTGCGATGACCTGACCTCGCTCTCGATCTGCTTCGAGTCGAACGCGTTGGGCTGGTTGCCGTAGCCCTGACCGGTGACGAAGTCCTCGAGCGCGCGACCGTCGGCGCTCTGGAGGATGGTGCTCGGAATACCGAAGTAGTCCTCGTCGGTGCCGTGCGCGCGCGCGAAGTCCTCGACCAGCGCGATGCCGCCGGGCCGATCGTTGCGGAACCAGTGCGTCCAGGGATCCTTCAGCTCCTGCATGCGGAGCATCGGCTTCGTGCTCGGCCCGCCCGGCTGATGGCAGTGGCGGCAGTCCACGACCGTGTTCTTGAGATCCTCGTCCTGGTAGAGCGTCCAGCCCTTCCAGTTCTTCTCGATGTCGGGCGTGAGGAGATCGCCGGGCTTGCACGAGCCGCTCGCTTCGCAGCCGAGCTCGAACTTCACGAGATAGAAGGAGAGCGTGCGCGTCTGCGCATCCTCCGCGGCGATCTCGACGAACGGCTCGCCGCGCGCGAAGCCCATCACGACGAAGCCCGGGATGTGGATCGGCTGGCCCGGCGTGGGCGAGAAGACGAACGCGCGGGGGTTGATCGCCGAGACCTCGCGCATGACGAGCGAGCTCGAGTGCCCGGTCAGCGCGAACGCCGGGTTGCCGCTGCTGCCGTTCTGCGCGTTGGTCGAGCGATCGACGAAGCCCAGGCCGAGCGCCTCCTGAAGCTGCGTGACGGAGCTGATGGTCGGGTTGGAGCAGAGCGCCTGCATCACCTTGTCGCGCTGCGGGCGATTGCACACGGTCGTGAGCTGCGCCCGACCCTTCGCGAGCCCCTCGAACGGATCGGGGAGCACCTCCACTTGCGGGTCCTTCGGATCGTTCGACCCCGCCGGCGCTCCAGGCGCTGTCTGGGTCGGGGTGTCGGCCGCATTGACGGTGTGGCCGCTGCCGAGCCCGTCTTCGGAAGAAGAGCACGCAGCCGCAGCGAGGGCCGCCGCGACGGTGAAGCCGAGGGCAAGGGTCGACCGGTTCATGACGAGAGAGTGGAGCAACGAAGGTGCCGACCGCCGGCGCGCGAATCTTGAACCGAGAGCGCGTGTACGACCTCGTGTGCGGATCGCGGATCGCCCTGGAAAATGCCTTTCGCGTGAAACATTTCCACGCGCCTCGGGGGGGTGATCGATCGCGTCGCCGGTACGACGATCCAGGTCGCGAGGGGTTCCTCCCTCGTAGCGCGCTGCCCTCACCAACACGCGTCGCATCGCGCGCAACGGAGGATCGCGTGATCGTGATCGCGTCGCGAGCGATGGCCTCCCTCGTGCAGTGTCGGGAGTCGGGAGTCGGATCCTCGGAGATTGATCCACATGAGAGCGCGTCTTCTATTCGTGATGGTGGCAGGTGGTTGTGCGGTCACTGCCGCGACGGCCTGCAGTAGCCCTGACGTCGCCGTGGAGGCGCAAGCCAAGAAAGCGACCCAAGCATCGACGGTCAGTATCCAGATCCTCGACATCAAGGGGACGACGGTGGGGTCGTGCTCCGGAACGCTCCTCGCCAAGAACCTCGTCCTGACCGCCGGTCACTGCGCGGCGGGCGCGGCGAAGTGGAAGATCGATTCGCGCGGAGCGAACACGACGGCCGAAGCGACGCACGCGGTCAGCCCGTGGAAGGCGTTCGGATCCGATCTGTCGCATCCGGATCACTCGGACATCGCTGTCCTGCTCCTCGACACGCCGATCGAGCTCGACGCGTACCCGAAGGTCGCGGACTCCATGCTCGCCGACGGCGCGAAGGCAGTTCGCTTCAGCCGCTCGTCGGCGAACGCGACGAAGCCCGAAGGCACCGACATCTCGGTCACCAGCATGAGCGGCAAGGGCTTTCGTCTCGACTACGGCGCGAAGGTAGCGAAGGGCGCTTACGTCGATACCGGCGGCGCGATCATCGATGCGTCGAGCGGCAAGATCCACGGCGTCGTGTCCGGCATGGGCAAGACGTCGGGGCTCCTCCACATCGCGCGCACCGACAACTTCTCGTCGTGGCTCTCGGGCGCGCTCGCGTGCTCGCCGGCCAAGACGGCGGCATCCACCGGCATCGCGACGCGCACCTACGGCGGCAGCTCCAGCAGCTCCAGCAGCTCCAGCAGCAGCGGTTACGGCGGTGGCGGCGGCTCGAGCGGTTGGCCGGGCGGCGGCGGCGGTGACTGGGGCGGCTACGGCGGCAGCGGCGACACCATCGACGGTGGCGGCGCCACCCCAGGAAGCAGCAGCGGCACGAGCGGCACGAGCGGCACGAGCGGCACCGGCGGTACCACCGGCGGCTCGAGCGGAAGCAGCGGCGGCGGCACCAGCGGATCCAGCGGCGCGAGCGGCGGGACGAGCGGCACCGGCGGCAGCAGCGGATCCAGCGGCACCGGCGGAACGGCCGGCGCAGGCGGCGGCAGCATCGACACGAGCGGCAGCGGCAGCGCATGCCCCGGCGTTCCGTCGTGCGACGGAAGCGACTGTCCCGGCGATGACGGAGCACCCGGCACGAGCAAGGGCTCCAACGGCGGCGCCAACGGCTCGCCCACCACCTCCGGCGGCACGAGCAGCGGCGGTAGCGCCGAGGTGTGCCCAGGCCCGCCGAACTGTCCGGAGCCGGACAGCCAAGCGTGCGTCGGAGCGGCCTGCGGAGGCTGCGCGGGCGTGACCGGCTGCGCGGATGCGACCATCGACTATGGCGCCTGCGCCACATGTGGGTCGTCTCCTGGCACGGGTACCGGGCCGGTCGTTCGCTAACCCTTGCGTCGTGGGCGGCGGGCGCGCGACCATCGAGGTCGGCGATGCTGCACTCCGAGCTCCTCGCACAGATCCCGCTCTTCGACACGCTCGCCGCCGAGGACCTCGAGGCCCTCGCGTCGCGCATGACGGAGCGTCATTACAAGGTCGGCGAGAAGGTCTTCGACAAGAACGAGCAGGGTTCGAGCATGTACATCGTGCTCTCCGGTGCCGTGCAGATCTTCCTGCCCGGCAGCGGCCCTGACGAACCGCCCGTCGTCCTGAAGGACGCGCGCACCGGCGAGTACTTCGGTGAGCTCTCGCTCTTCGACGACAAGCCGCGCTCGGCGAGCGTCCAGGCGACGGTCGAGACGACACTGCTCGAGCTGACGCGCTCGGACTTCGGCGATCACCTCTCGACGTCGAAGAACGCGGCGATGACCATCCTCGCGGAGATGGCCGAGCGCCTCCGCGAGACCAACTCGCTCCTCTCGCAGCGCGCCGCGCGCGACGTGGTGAAGGAGTTCGAGGAGAACCTCACCTGGGGCCAGAAGCTCGCCGACAAGGTGGCGGAGCTGAACGGCAGCTGGGCGTTCATCCTCTTCCTCCTCGCCATCACGCTGGTGTGGGCGGGCGCGAACGAGCTGCTGCCCAAGGCCTTCGACCAGTACCCGTACCAGTTCTACAACCTCGCGCTCGCCATCCTGGTCGCCCTGCAAGGGCCGCTCATCGTCATGAGCCAGAACCGCCAGACGTCGAAGGACCGCGCCACCGCCGAGACCGACTTCCGCGTGAACCTCAAGAACGAGGTCGGGATCGAGACGCTCCTCCGCGAGGTGGGCGCGATGCGCGCCGAGACCAACAAGCGGTTCGAGGTGCTCGAGCGTTCGATGCGCGGCGACCGCATCCGCGCCGAGATCCCGATCAAGAAGCCCGGCGGTCCGCTCGGTCCTTCCTGAGCACGACGTCGCGAATGGCGTCGGCGATGGGTCCGGGGACCTCCTCCTGGAGGAAGTGCCCGGCGCTGGTCCGCGTGACGGTGGCTTGCGGGAGCAGCCGCTTCAGGTGGCCGATGACGCTGCCCAGCACGGGGTCGCGGTCGCCCCACACGATGGCGATGGGGCCGCGGAACGAGGTCACCGTCTCCTGACAGACGCGCAGCGCGGGGATCGATGCATGATGCATCGAATCGGGGACCATGCGCGCGAGGGCCAGCGGGGCGGTGCGATCGCGGAAGTGGCGGAGCGGCCACCAGTAGCCGAGCGCGGCGCGGCCGAGGATGCTCGTCTTGTCTCCTTGCGCCGTGGTCATCGCGTTCTGCGGGAAGCCGAGGCCGCGGAAGACGATGTCGGAGATCACGGGCATCCGTGAGAAGCGATGGAAGTGGGTGGCGATGAACCCCTCCCGCGGCGGTCCCGGCACCGTGTTGAGGATGACCATTCCGCTCACGCGATCGAGGCGCGACGACAGCGCATGGAGCCCGATCGGACCGCCCCAGTCCTGACCTACCCACACGAGGTCGTGCAGATCGAGGGCATCGATCACGGCGCCCAGCCAGCGTCCGTGGTTCTCGAGCGTGCACAGCGACGCGTCGCGGGGCTTGTCCGAACAGCCGAGGCCGATGAGATCGGGCACCACGATCCGCAGCGGCGGCGAGCTCCCGGCCAGGAGGTCGGCGACCACCTTGCGGTACAGGAAACCCCAGCTCGGATTGCCGTGGACCATCAGCACGGGTCGCGCATCCTCGGCCTCGGAGCCCCATTCGGCGACGTGCATGTGGAGGCCGTCGCCGACGTCGATCATCCGGCGGCGCATGCCGTGTGGAAACATCGCCTCGAGCCAGCGCGGCATACGCGGAGGGACGGTCATGGCCCCGCAGCATAGTCGATCGAGCTGCCTCGCCTGCGCTACGCTCGCGGTGTGTCCCGCATCGCCGCCCGCTCGCGTCTCGCGCGTCTCGCGCCGCGTCTGATGTTCGCCGCCGTGGCGACCGCGTCGGTCGTCGCGGGCGCCATCGCCGGATGCGGGATCGACTACGAAGGCTCGCTCGTCGTCGCCCAGGACCTGGATGCGAGCGAGAACGTCGGCGCGATGCTTCCGCCCGAGGGCGGTGACGAAGGCGGCGGCGACGCCTCGCCGAACGACGCTGGGCTGGATGCCGCCGACGCCGACGCGGGGCCGCGCTGTGCCGACAGTCGTTGCCTCGACGCCGGCGGCAGCTGCGACCCGGCGAACAACGCCTGCACGTTCCTCTGTGACGCGGGGACCAGCTGCGCCTCGGCGATCACCTGCCCGCCCGGCGTGCCGTGCCACGTCACGTGCGCCGGCGACGACTCGTGCGCGTCGAACATCGATTGCACGCAAGCCTCTGCGTGCCGGATCGGCTGTCTCGGCGCCCATGCCTGCAAGGACATCGCGTGTGCCGGCTCCGCCTGCGACGTGCGCTGCAACGGCTTCGACTCGTGCAACGGCGCGATCGGTTGCGAGGCTGGAACCTGTGACATCGCCTGTCGCGCCGAGGCCGGCATGAACAACTGTCACGACCGCGTGATCTGCCAGAGCAGCGTCGCGTGCAGGGTGGTCTGCGACAAGGACGGCTGCAACGCCGGCGTCACCGCGACCGCGCCAGACGCCGCGATCCTCTGCGGTGTGAACGCGTGCTCGGGAGGCGAGACGTGCAAGGCCGACTACTGCGAGCTCGACTGCAAGAGCGGCGGATGCGCAGGCAAGCTTTGCTGCGAGGCCGGCACGTGCATTCTCGACGGCGGCGTGAACAAGTGCCCTTGACCTGCGCGAGACGCACGAGCGCTTGCTCGCTCGCTGCATAGCGACTACACGAAGCGAGTCGCACGAGGTGGGAAGTCGGTGTGAATCCGACGCGGTGCCGCCGCTGTAACCGTGACGTCCACGCCCCACGAAGGCGGCGACGGCACGGGAGCCAGAAGACCCTCGAGCGTTTCTCTTTCCCTGTTCATGTACGCACACCCCGCGCGAGCTACGCGGGGCAGGAGCTCGAAGCGTGAGGTCTACATCCATCGTGTGCGCGGCCGCCCTTTGTGGAGCGGTTTCAGCGGCGGCCGGCCTGGTCGCGTGCTCGTCGACGGCAACGCCGGACGCGGTCGACGCGGCCCCGCCTTTCTCGCTCGGTGACGGCGGGTTCTTCGATGCGCCGGACCCCGACGCGACCAAGGCCGCCGTCGACGGCGGCTTCGCGGCGCCGGAAGGCGGGGTCATCCGCTCGGATCGCTTCGTCACCCAGGTGGTGAGCGCGACGTACGGCGACTGCGCCGGCTTCGGCCTTCCGTCGATGCCGGACGTCGTCTTCGGTCCCCCCGTCGGCGCCGGTGCGTCGGCGGGAGGCCTGGACGTGGTGTCGCTCGGCTTCAAGGGCGAGATCGTGCTCGGCTTCGGCGACAACGCCATCGTCGACGGACCGGGCGTCGACTTCATCGTCTTCGAGAACGCGTTCTACGTCGGCGGCGATCCCAACAAGGGCATCGCCAAGGATCTGGCCGAGGTCAGCGTCAGCGACGACGGCATCACGTGGACGCCGTTTCCCTGCATGCCCGGCGCGAGCGCGCCCTACGGCGCATGCGCGGGATGGCACGCGGTGTACGCGGCGCCCGGCAACGGGATCTCGCCCGTCGATCCCGCGCACGCCGGAGGTGATCCCTACGACCTCGCAGACGTCGGGCTCGCGCGCGCGCGCTTCGTGAAGATCCGCGACCTCGGCGGGACACCGTGCGCGAGCGACCCCGCGAGCAAGGCGACGAACGACGGCTTCGATCTCGATGCCATCGCGATCGTCAACGCCGCGATCCCCTGAGCGCGCTCCTGTAAGGAGGGCCGGACCGGCGCGTTGACTCGAAGCACGAGCGAACGTTTTCGAAGCCGCACCGTCCAACCCCACATGCCTTGTCGAGCGGTCGATCAGGCGGAAAGGGACCGGCCGCCGCGGCGTCTTCACCTTCACCCCCGCTTCGCGGGGACCCCTCAACTTCCCCTTCCCGTCCGTGCCGGGTTCCGAGCTATGCTCGCGCCCGTTTCCGCCAGACTGTAACCAAGGAGCTCTGCCGTGACCCGAACGGGCCTTTCTCTATCGCTTGTCGTCCTCGTTGCCGGTGTCACTGTCGGCACCTCTGCATGCGGGAGCAAAGATCCGCCGCCGGCTCAGCAGCCCGGTGCGTACGGCGCGCAGGCGGGTTACCCGCAGCAGCCCGGCGCATACCCGCAGCAGCCCGGCGCGTACCCGCAGCAGCCCGGCCAGCCCGCGCAGCCCGGCCAGCCTGGCGCCGCTCCGCAGCCCGGCTTCCCGCAGCAGCCCGGCCAGCCCGCGCAGCCCGGCCAGCCCGGCGCCGCGCCCTCCGGCACGTCGCCGTTCCCCGGCATTCCCGGCTTCCCCGCGCCCGCACCGGGCGGCGGTGGCGGAGGAGCATCCGGTGGCAGCGCGCAGGCGCTCGACCCGAACCTCGCGGCGCTCGCCGTCGGACCGCTCAC
>JAYTZB010000315.1:0-3054 GCA_043742085.1 Polyangiaceae bacterium | reverse complement strand
AAGGCGAGATGCGACTGGCGGCTCGCGGCGAGCTTCGCCAGGGGCGCGGCGAGCGAGCCGTCCTTGCAGAAGCACGCGGCGCTCAGCGTGGCGTTGCCGCCCGCGTCGTCGGCGGCGAGCGCCGACTTGAGGAGCGCCGGGACGTTGCGGTCCTCGGCCTCGGCGAGCGTGCGCAGGCATGCGCCGTAGATCTCGCGCGTGTACGAGCCACGCCGCACCATGATCTGAGTGGCATCGACGAGCGCGCCGCGAAGCGCGGGGCTGAGCGCCGCGACGGCGCGGAGTGCGCCCGCGAGCTTGACCTCGTTGGTCGGCTTGCGCTTCAGCGCAGCATCGAGCTCGGACTCGAAGCGAGCACGCGTCGTCTTGTCGACGACCTCTGCGCGCGCCACCGACGGCTTCGTTGTGGAAGCAGGTCCTTGTGCGAGCGACTCGCTTCGTTTCGCTTTGAGGTTCTGTGTTGCCATTCCCCGCCCTCGGCCTCGCGCGCTGAACATAACAGACGAACCTCAAAGGTCGCGCGCGATCGGACCGTTCACGACCGAAATGATCGCGCGCGTTACGCTCGGCTCGGACGGGTTCGTCCTTGACACCTCATTGCCTGGTCGAGGCTCACGCCTTCGTGATCCAGAGTTGCACCTTGTCGCCCTCGACATCGACCTCGCGCGACGGCACGGATCCGTCCGAGGGCTCACCGACGGCGAGCGCGACGGCGAGACATTCGCTCTTGAACGACTCGGCATGGGCCATGGCGATGCGCGCGACGCGCTCGCTGCCGGCCACGCGGACGTGGATGCGATCGACGAAGTCGAGGCCGGTCTCCTTGCGCGCCGTCTGCACGCGATTGAGCAGCTCGCGCAGGTACCCGAGATCGCGGAGCTCGTCGTTGAGACGCGTGTCGAGCACCACGACGCCGATGCGCTCACCCGCGGCTGCGTAGCCCTCCTTGGCGTCGAAGCCCACCTCGAGGTCGGCCTGCTCGATCTCGATGAGGTCGACGACCGCCTTGCCGTGCTCGAGGACGTCGGCGACCAGCTCCTGGGCATCGACGGCGGACATGCCCGCCATGAATTTCTTGAGCTGCTGGGCCTGAGCGCCCATGCCCTTCTGACCGAGCGTTCGGAAGTTTGGCTTCACGCGGTAGGTCACGTACTCGTCCGCCCCCTTCGTGACGATCTCGACGGTGAGGACGTTCAGCTCGTCCTTCATCATGTCGACATAGGGCGCGAGGCGGTCGGCGAGCTGCGTATCGGCGAGGATCACCTTCGCGACGGACAGCGGCTGGCGCACCTTCAGCTTCCCCTGCGTGCGGACCTGGAGGCCGAGGCTCACCACGTCGCGCACGGCCTTCAGCGTGCTCGAGAGCGTCTTGTCGACGAGCGCGGCATTCGCCTCGGGGAACGACGTGAGATGAATGCTCTCGGCCCCGCCCTTCCCTGCCTTGACGACCAGGTTCCGGTACATGGCCTCCGATTGGTAGGGCGTGAACGGCGCCATCACACCCGCGAGGGTCACGAGCGCCTCGTAGAGCGTCTCGTAGGCCGCGCGCTTGTCGGCATCCATCGTCCCGTCGGCGGCCTTGGCGCGCCAGAAGCGATCGCGCGAGCGCCGCACGTACCAGTTCGAGAGCGCATCGACGAACGACGTGATCTTTCCGGTCGCCGTGTAGACGTCATACGCGTCGAGGTCGGCGGTGACGCCCTGGACGAGGAGGTTGAGCTCGCTCAGGATCCAGCGGTCGATCTCGGAGCGCTTCTTCGGGTCGCTCGGCTGCTGGGACGGGTCGAAGCCGTCGATGTTCGCGTAGATGGTGAAGAACGAGTAGACGTTCCGCAGCTTCACGAGCGTCTCCTTCTGGAGATCGCGCACGTTCGACAGCGAGTGGCGCGTCGAGCTCCACGGCGGGCTCGCGGCGAAGAAGAACCAGCGGAACGCGTCGGCGCCGGGCGCGGGCGTCCCGGGGTCGAAGATGGTGAGCCGCTCGTTGCGCGGGAGCCACGGCACCTCGACGGGCTTCACGGCGGGCGTGCTCGTCGGCACCACGCTCATGGCGGCGCGGTCCTCCTCGTGGAGCACGACGACGCGCCGCGGCAGGCCCTTGCCCGCGCGCACCGTCACGCGGCGCGGCGTGAACGGAGCGCCCGTCTCCCCTTTGGTGGTGCTCGGCTCGAGGTCGATGCTCCCGCCGTCCCGGAGGTCCATGCCCTCGAGGTCCTCCTTCGCGATGAAGGCCATGCCCTTCTCGGGCGTGATGCCCTTCGCCTCGGCGAGGACCGCGAACGACATCGCGACGCGCTCGAGCACCAGCTCGGGCGGCGTGTAGTTGCCCTTCGACTTGCTCTCCTTCTTGCCCTCCTTGTCGGAGACGTGGCCGAGGACGATGCACGTCTTGTAGGGGTGCGGATGTTGCGCACCGGTCGCGCCGCCGAGGCCGAAGCGCTTCTGCGTGGCCTCGTCGAAGAGCAGCGTCGAGATCATGAGCAGCCCGTAGAACCAGCCGCGCGTCTGATCGATCGCCTCGCTGATGAAGTCGGCCGGGAAGCTCTTTTGCATCTGCTCGACCGAGCCCGGCGCGTGCGGGAAGCCCCACTGCGCGAACGGCATGCTGCCCGAGTCGAACCAGCAGTCGATGACCTCGGGGACGCGACGGTACGTCCCTTCCTCGCCCGGGTTCTCCCACGTGACGGCGTCGATCCACGGCTTGTGGACGACGAGGTGCTCGCTGAGCGTCGGGTCCTTCTTCTTCGCCTCGGCAAAGTGATCGAAGGCCCTGGGGTTCTTGACGAGGATCTCCGCCATCGACGACGGCGCTTCCATCTTGCCGCTCTTGTCGTTGATCCAGATGTTGAGCGGCGTGCCCCAGTAGCGCTCGCGCGAGAGCGCCCAGTCCACGTTGTTCGCGAGGAAGTCGCCCATGCGACCTTCCTTGATGTGCTCGGGCAGCCAGTGCACCGCGCGGTTGTTCGCGATGGCGTCGTCCTTCACGGACGTCGTCTTGATGTACCAGGCGGGACGCGCGAGCTGGATGAGCGGGTCGTTGTCGGCGCGCCAGCA
>JAYTZB010000314.1:0-5519 GCA_043742085.1 Polyangiaceae bacterium | reverse complement strand
TCCGCAGCACGTCGAGGACGCGTGTTCGTCGGGCGCGTCCCGGCAGCGTGCGCGCGCGATCGAGGACGAGCACCAGCGGCACGAGATCGGCGTCGGCGGGCGTCGTCCCCGTCTCGAGCGCGCTCACCAGCGCGTCGACGCGCTCCTGCGCCTGCCGTCGTCGCTCCGCCCCGAGCGACGTCAAGCGAACGCGCGCCTCGTGGAGCGCGTCCGCCGACGGCGCACCGTGGACGAGACGAACGAGATCGACGACGCCCTCGAACCAGTCCTCGGGCGCGCGCGGGACCGAGCATGCGACGGCGCTCGCGAGGCCCTCGAGACGCTCCCGCTTCTTCTTGAGCCAGGCCTCGTCGATCGGGCCGTAGCGAGCGAGCGCGCGCCGGTGATCGCGCGCCCTCGCGAGCGCGGGCGGCGCGGTGAGCGCATGCAGATCGCGCTGCGCGGTCGCCAGCAGCTCGCGCGTGACCCGCAGCGGCGGCCGCTCGTTCCGCATCGCCTTCTCGACGGTGTCGCGATCGAGGACGCCGTGCTCGCGGAGCCTCTTGACCAGACGATCGGCGTCGAGCACGCGCTGCGGCGTGGCCACGTGCACGCCGTCGTCGAAGAGGATCGCATGACCGTCGACGCGCGCGAGCAGCTGGACGCGACGCTTGAGCGTCTCCCAGCGATCGTCCTGGCGCTTCTTGCGCCTGGGCTCGTCGTTCGGTGCGCGAGCACCTCCCTCGTTCGGCATCGTTCGGCTTCAGGATAGGCGCATGAGCAAGGTTCGGAGCGCCACGAAAAGTGCTATTAAACCAGGGTGCTGGTCGCTGCTCCCCAGGTGCGCCTGCCTGCGCGAGACGCCGTCGAACGCGCGCTGATCGAGCTCGAGCGGCGGCTGGGGCCGTCGAAGGTGGACACGACCGAGGCCGGGCGCAAGTCGCACGCGGTCGACGAGAGCGAGGCCATCGGCCGCCTCCCCGACGCGGTGGTCCATGCGCAGGACACGAGCGACGTCGCGGCCGCGCTCACCATCGCCGAGAAGCACGGCGTCCCGGTGACGCCGCGGGCTGGCGGGACCGGTCGCACGGGAGGGGCGGTGCCGGTCGCCGGTGGCATCGTCCTCGCCACCGCGTCGATGGGGAAGATCCTCGACATCGACCGCGAGAACCTCGTCGTGGTGGTGCAGCCGGGGTTGATAACGGCGGATCTCCACGACGCGGTCGAAGCCGAGGGCCTCTTCTATCCGCCGGACCCCAACTCGCTGAAGACATGCATGATCGGCGGCAACGTCGCCGAGAACGCCGGCGGGCCGCGCGCCTTCAAGTACGGGGTGACCCGCGAGTACGTGCTCGGCCTCGAGGCGTGCTTGATGGGCGGCCGCGTCCTCCGCACCGGCAAGCGCACCATCAAGGGCGTCACCGGCTACGACGTGACCGCGCTGCTGGTCGGCAGCGAGGGCACGCTCGGCATCTTCACCGAGGTCACGCTCAAGCTCGTGCCGAAGCCCACCGAGATCGCGACCGTCCTCGCGCTCTTCGACGACGTGCGCGCCGCCGCCGATGCCGTGAGGCGCGTGGTCGCCGCCGGGCTCGTCCCGCGCTGCCTCGAGCTGATGGACGGCCCGACCCTCGAGGCCATCCGCGCGCAGAGCGTGGCCGTCGATCCGCGCGCGCGAGCCATGCTCCTCGTCGAGGTCGACGGTCAGGCTGGCACCGTCCTCGACGACGCGCTCGAGCGCCTCGGCAACGCGCTCACCGAGGGCGGCAAGACCATCGACGTGGTCGCCGCGCAGGACGCGTCGCAGCGCGCGCGGCTCTGGGAGGCACGGCGCCAGCTCTCGCCCGCGACGCGAAAGCTTGCAAAGTACAAGCTCTCGGAAGACATCGTGGTGCCGCGCTCGCGGCTCGTCGATCTCCTGGTCGAGGTCGATCGCATCGGCGAGGAGACCGGCGTGCGTCACCTCACGTACGGCCACGCCGGCGACGGCAACCTGCACGTGAACTTCCTCTGGAACGACGACTCCGAGCGACCGGCGGTCGATCGCGCCATCGACGGCCTGATGCGCGCCACCATCCGCCTCGGCGGCACCCTGAGCGGCGAGCACGGCATCGGCGTGCTGAAGGCCGCGTACCTCCCGCTCGAGCAATCGTCGGAGCTGATCGCCCTCCAGCAGGACCTGAAGCGCGTCTTCGATCCCAGCGGCCTCCTGAATCCCGGCAAGATCTTCCCGACGGGTCACGGCAGCTGCTGAGCGCTCGATGCTGACCGTCTGGGCCCTCCTGTCGATTCTGCAGCGACAGAACCGTGCTGCTGAAAGGCGCAGAGGCTTGCCGCCGGCCGGCGGGTTGAGCATGCCATCGCCGTGCAGAACGGAGCCGCGAGCGTGATGTCGGAAACGAAGGCCCAGCAGAGCCGTCCCCGCACCATCGACGACGTCACGACGCGCGACCTCCTCGATCGCTCGGCCTTCGGCGACGACGCGCTCACGCCGGTCGAGCGCTGGCAGATCGCGTTCGTGCGCAGGACGTTCGAGTCGGGCGCGCTCGATCGCGGCATCCGCTTCCTCCAGCGGCACGTCGGCGCGAACTGGATCGAGCAGTCGATCAAGAACCTCCGTCATGTCCACGGTCTCGATCGCCTCCCGCGCTTCGACCGCGACGCGAGCACCATCCTGGTCTCGAACCATCGCAGCTTCTTCGATCTCTACGTGGTGACCGCGTACCTCGTGAAGCGCGGCATGCCGCAGCGCCTGGTCTTCCCGGTGCGCTCGCAGTTCTTCTACGACAAGCCGCTCGGCCTCGCGGTCAACGGCATCATGAGCTTCTTCGCGATGTACCCGCCGGTCTTCCGCGAGCGAAAGCGCGCGGCGCTCAACCTCGCGAGCCTCGACGAGGTGGTGCGGCTCATCAAGAACGGCGGCGCGTTCGTCGGGCTCCATCCCGAAGGCACGCGCAGCAAGACCGACGATCCGTACACGCTGCTCCCGGCACAAGGCGGCGTCGGTCGCATCATCCAGGCCGCGCGCGGCAAGGCCACCGTCATCCCGGTGTTCGTGAACGGCCTCGGTAACGACATCCTTCGTCAGGTCGGCTCGAACTACATGAAGAACGGCTCGCCGGTCACGGTGGTGTTCGGAAAGCCCGTCGACTTCGGCGACATGCTCGACGCCGCGCCCAGCCCTCGCCTCCATCGCCGCATCTCCGAGCACGCGCTCGACGCCATCCGCGCGCTCGGCGAAGAGGACCGCGCGATCCGCGCGCGCACCCCGGGCCGCTGATCGCCTACTGCGTGGCGACCCAGGACGTCGCGCCACCGGGAGCGACGCGACACTGCAGGCCCGCGGTCGACGCGCATCCGTTGGCGTCGCCGTCGCCCGCGCCGGGATACGAGCACACCAGGTTCAGCGTGGGGCAGGGCTGTCCTTGATAGGCATGCGAGTACGTCGCGGGACAACCCGGCGGATTGGTGTTGGGCGGATACACGCACGGAGGCGGCGGCGGCGGCGTGACGCTGTCGCAGGCGCACGCGCCGAAGCTGCGGTCGGGCAGGCACTCCTTCGTTCCCTCGGAGCCGTCGGCGCAGCGGCAGAAGACGTAGTTGCCGACCGTGCACGTCGCGCCGCTCTCCCCTCCGCCGCCGCCGGTGGGCATGTTCGGATTCGAGTGCGTGCTGCCGCCGGAGCTCGACGCGCCCGAGGCGCCAGTGGTGCCCGACGGCGTGCCGGTCCCGTCGCCGTTGCCGTTGCCATTGCCGGAAGGCGCGATGCCTCCGCCGCATGCGCAGAAGAAGAGGAGGGAGGCCGAAGCAAGGACGAGGGCAGGGGCACGCATGACCCGAGCGCAGAGCAACAGCCGCGCCAACGAATTGCCGTGAATTTGCGGCCATTCGTGGCTCCTTCGTGTGCCGCGTTGTGCCCGACCAGCGCCGCGTGTCCTGGCGCGCGACATGCGCTAGACACAGGCCATGCGCATCTCCCCGACGTTCTTCGCTCTCGTCCTCGGTGCCATCGCAGGCACGGCCGTTCTCGCCACGAGCTGCCATTCGAAGGAGCCGGCGAGCGCCGACCCCACCACGACGGGCGCCACGACGGCGACGCCGGGCGCGCCTGCCACGGCAGCGGGCGGCAACACGGTCGCGGCGAATCCGGCGGAGCACGCCGAGGTCGGCAAGCCCGCGCCCGACTTCACGCTGAAGGATCTCGACGGCAAGGCGGTCCGACTCTCGTCGTTCAAGGGCAAGACGGTGGTGCTCGAGTGGTTCAACCCGGGCTGTCCGTTCGTGAAGGCGTCGCACACCAAGGGCTCGCTGAAGGACACCGCGCGTCGCGCGACGAAGGCGGGCGTGGTGTGGCTCGCGGTGAACTCCGGAGCGGCCGGAAAGCAGGGCGCCGGCGTCGATGCGAACCGCGAGGGCGCCAAGACGTTCAACCTGGACCATCCGATCCTGCTCGATGATCAGGGCGCGGTCGGCAAGATCTACGGCGCCACGAACACGCCGCACATCATGGTGATCGATCCCAAGGGTACGCTCGTCTATCGCGGCGCCGTCGACAACTCACCCGACGGCGAGGGCGAGAGCCCGACCGGCGGCAAGCTCGTGAGCTACGTCGAGGCCGCCGTTGCCGACGTCGCGGCCGGACGACCGGTGGCGACCGCCGAGACGAAGGCGTACGGCTGCGGCGTCAAGTACGGGCACTGACCGAGCGCGGTCGCGCGCTGCAGCGTCGTCAGTAGTCCGTCAGTAGTCGATGACGACGTCGTCGAAGTGCGCTTCGAACGCGTCGGATGGACCATCGATGATGGCGCCGATCCGGACCGTCGCTTCGCTCCCCGTGCCGACGGTGATGGTTGCGGCGTCGAGCGCCTTCTGCGCGTCGAACATGACGCTCGCCTTGCCGTTCGTGAGATCGAGGTCGATCGTCACACGCGTCCATGCTCCCGCGGTCGGCAGCTTCGCGAGCGCGTGCTCGGTGGTCACGCCGTTGACGTTCTCCTCGAGCGTCGCGACGTTGCCCGCCGCGTCCGGACCGCGGAGATAGAGCGTGTACGAGTCGTTGAGCGTGATGTGGAAGCGCGCGATGGCGATGGCGCCCTTCGTGAACGTCACGCTCGGTAGCCGTACGGCGAACGCGAGCTTCGCGTGGCTCACCGCCCCCAGCATGGTCGTGCGCAGCAGCGCGTTGTTCGACGCCGCGGCCATCTCCGCCGTGGTCAGGACGTGGAACGACGCCGGCGCGCTGGTGGACGTCGCGGTGTCGAGCTCGAAGACGGTCCCCGCCGCTTGCACCGCCGAGGCCGTCCAGTCATCGGTCAGGTTTCCGTCGTCGAAATCGTCGCAAAAGTTCGGCGCGGGTACGAGGCCAGCGCAGAAATGCGCGGGCGGAACGACCACGTCGGCCTTCGCGTCGGCGGCGTCGGGACCGGCGTCGGCCATCGGGGCGCCGTCGGGTGCGGGCTCCGCATCCGGCTCGGCGTCCGTGCCTGCCTCGATGCCCGGCCCGGGATCCGCCGTGCCCGCGGAGCCGCAGGCCGCGCTCG
>JAYTZB010000313.1:0-2119 GCA_043742085.1 Polyangiaceae bacterium | reverse complement strand
GCTCGTCGGCCTCGTCGATGACCTGCACGCCGAGCTCCCATTCCGGGAACGCGCCCGACCCGATGGCCTCCCAGAGGTCGCGACGATGGAAGTCGGCGTCCTTGCCGGCGATCTTCTGCGCCTCGTCCCACACGAGCGACGCCATGCCGAGCACGGGCTTCCAGTGGAACTTGCAGAGCTTCACCTTCCCGCGCGCGTTGATCAGCTTGAACGTGTGGACGCCGAAGCCCTCCATCATGCGATAGCTGCGCGGGATCCCGCGATCGGACATGGCCCACATGGTCATGTGCATCGCTTCCGGCTGGAGCGAGATGAAGTCGTAGAACGAGTCGTGCGCGGAGCCGCCTTGCGGCATCTCGTGATCGGGCTCGGGCTTCACGGCGTGCACGAAGTCGGGGAACTTGATGCCGTCCTGGATGAAGAACACCGGGATGTTGTTGCCGACGAGATCGAAGTTGCCCTCCTCGGTGTAGAACTTCACCGCGAAGCCGCGCACGTCACGCACCGTGTCCGCCGAGCCGCGTGAGCCCTGCACGGTGGAGAAGCGCACGAAGACCGGCGTCCGCTTCGCCGGGTCCTGGAGGAAGCCCGCCTTGGTGAGCTTCTCTTGCGACTCGTAGACCTGGAAGAAGCCGTGAGCGGCCGAGCCGCGCGCATGCACCACGCGCTCGGGGATGCGCTCGTGATCGAAGCGCGTGATCTTCTCGCGGAGGTGAAAGTCCTCGAGCAGCGTCGGCCCGCGCACGCCGGCGCGGAGCGAGTTGTCGGTCTCCGGGATGCCGACGCCTTGATCGGTGGTCAGCGTCTTTCCCGTGGGGTCGGCCCGGAACACGTCGAGCGCGACGTCCTTCGTGGTGCGAGGCGTCTTCTTCGTCGGCTTTCCCCCGGGCGGCGTCTTCATTTCGCGATCGTTATCCGGCAGCGGGCTCGCAAACAATGAAGCATGTTGTCGCTGCGGCGACGCGGGTCGGTGCAGTCGGCATTCGTGTGGCGTACGGTCGCGAGCATGCGCCCGAGTCACGAGGGACGGACCCAGGAAGCGAAGGTCGCTCAGGCCGCTGAGCATGCGGAGACCATCGCGGCTCTCCGTGCGCGCGCAGACCACCAGATGTCGACGTCGCAGCGGCTCGTCGAGACGTTCACCGCCAACATCGGACGACCGTCGACCATCGCCCTCCTGCTCGCGCTCATCGCGGTCTGGGTGGTGTGGAACGGCTACGACAAGCACACGAGCGGCCACGCCATCGATCCGCCGCCGTTCTTCTGGCTGCAGGGCGCGATCGCGCTCTACGCAGCGCTCATCAGCACGTTCGTGCTCGCCACGCAGAACCGAGAGAAGCGCCATGCCGAGCAGCGCGCGTACCTCGAGCTCCAGATCAACCTGCTCGCAGAGCAGAAGACGGCGAAGGTCATCTCGCTTCTCGAGGAGCTACGTCGCGACATGCCGACTGTGCGCGACCGCGTCGATCACCAGGCGGAGGCGATGCAGATGCCCGTCGACACCGCCGCCGTGATGAACGTGCTCGAGGAGACGCTCGACAACCCGACCGAGGAGGACATGCGAATCTCGGGCGAGTCGAAGGACGCTGCGCGCTAAATCACCGACCTCACGCCGATCAGCGGCCGTCGAGCGCTCGCACGTCGGTCACGTCGAGCTCAGGGCCATTCTCCGCGCGCGCGTGGAACACGCCCGTCAGCAGGAAGAGGTGCCCGACATGACGAGGCTGGAGGCCGCCGGCGACGCCCACCGCGCGGAGCGGCGGGCTCTTCGGGCCGGCCGACGCGGTCGGTAGCTCGTCGCTGATCGTCGCCACCGGATCCGGGCACGGAAGGCAGCCCGTCGGGTTGATGGCGGTGGGCTTCGATGTGCGACCCGGCAGGTCCTCACGCTTCGAGCGCGCGCCCACGTTGCACGCCGGACACGGGGCGGCGATCGCCACGAGGTACGCACGCACCCGGATCTGCGCGCCGTCCGCGCACTCGAGCGCCGACTTCACGCCCACCGCATCGGGCGGGGAGTGCGCGACCAGCTGCGGCCATTCGTCGTTCTGCGACGGCGGCGGCGAGGCCGCGACACCGATCTGCATGTCCTGCCCGCCGCAACCCGAGAGCGAGAGCG
>JAYTZB010000312.1:0-6690 GCA_043742085.1 Polyangiaceae bacterium | reverse complement strand
CGTGGCCTCGTGCACGATCCAGCGCAGGAGGGCCGCGTGGCCATCGTCTTGCGCGTGGGAGGCGACGGACACGTCGCGAAGGTGGAGGAGTACGCCGCGTGCGAGATCGCCGTGGAGTCGATCGCGTGCATGAAGGCAGCCGCGGCGCGGCTCCGCTTTCCGCCGCCCGCATCTGGCTCGGACACGGTGCTCATCCCCGCGGCATTCACGTCACGCGACGGCGTTCGTCGCTCTTCCGGCACCAACAACGAGGCGTACACCGCGCGCGCGTACGTCGTGATGGAGAGCGCGCGTCCGGGGCTACACGCGTGCGAGCAGCAAGCGCGTCGCGATCTGCGGCCCGTGCAGGCGACGGGCACCTTCACCATGACGCTCGGCGCCGACGGCCAGGTGCTGAAGGCGCATGTCGATCCGTGGAGCGGCGAGCAGTCGATCCTGGCCTGCGCGGCGCACGAGCTGGAGAAGCTTCGCTTCGCGGCGCCGCCGAATGGAACCGGCTTCGTGATCGCAAGACTCAATTTCAATCCCCGTCAAGGCAGCCGTTGATTCGATGCAAGTGAAAGCGACGGAAAGTCGACTTGCGTCGATCGATCGATCGCACAGCTTGTGATCCGAGCCAGCTCACGGCATGAGGTTAAGTGATGCCGAGCCCGCGCGCCGTTGTCATTCCCTTCGGAGTCCCCGACGACGGACGTGGATTGGGTCTTGGCCTCGCTGCTCTCGTGCATAGCTTCGCGCAGATCGACGGAGAGAGCGTCGCGCTCGCGCAGCTCCTCTCGAGCCAGCCCACGGCAAGCGCGCGGGCGCGCAGCTCTCGCTCGACGCGTGCTCGCCACGAGGACGACGACAGCGACGGCGAGGACGACGGCGAATCGGACGACGGCGAATCGATCGACACGCGCACCGAAGCCGGCCCGGTCGAGGCGTTCGTACCGCCGCGCGCCTGGAAGGACCTGACCGGGTCCAGCAACGAGCCGAGCGGCGTGAGCTTCGTCGTCACGGGCGCATTCGAGCCGCCGACCGACGGTCGCGGCCTCATCCAGCTCCTCGTGTTCGAGGCCAAGGACGGCCGGACGCGCGCCAAGGTCGAGGCGCACGTCGACGGGGAAAATGCGGGTCGCGCGCTCCTCGCCGCGCTCGACGAGCTGTGGGCGCAGCTCGAAACGTCGACCTCGCAGCTCGGCACCGTGCGTGACATCGGCGACCTCTCCTGGGAGGCGCTCGAGAGCGTTCTCCGCGCCGAGCGCTGCGCGCTCCATGACCCGCTGCGCGGCGGTCCGCACGATCGTCTCGCGGCCATGGTGCATCTCGGTCGCGCCATCGGTGACGCGCCGGACGCGCGCTTTCCCGCGAGCCGCCTCGCTTCCCTGGCGCTCGACGTCGCCACCGTCATGCCTGCCGATCGGAAGCTCGCCGACGCCGCGCTACGCGCGCTCGTGCGTGCAACGACGGATGCGCCGGCCAACGCCGATCTGCTCGAGGCCATCGCTGCGCTCACGCTCCGTGTCGGCAAGGGCGAGGACGCCGAACGGCGGGTGCTCGAAGCGCTCGCCATCGATCCCGAGCGGCCTCGTCTTTATGCGCTCCTCTCCGAGGCACGTCGCTCGCGCGGTGACCTGCCCGGCGCGCTGCTCGCGATCGAGGACGGCCTCTTGCGCGGCACCGACGATCCGCTGCTCAACACCGAGCGCGGCATCGTGCTGGCCGAGCGTGGAAATCACGACGAAGCCGAGCGCGCCTGGCGCATGGTCCTCGAGCAAGACCCGCAGCGACCGCCCTATCCGCCGGCCTTCACGAACCTCGCCTCGCTCGTGATGGAGCGACGCGATGCGGTCGCCGCCGCACGCCTCGTCGACGATGCGCTCGTCCGCGGTCCGGCGCATCCCGATGTCCTCAAGCGCGCCATCCAGCTCTCGCTCGCGGCGGAGCCCGAAGGCATCGCGCGTGCAGCGCGGGTCGGCAAGCTGGCGCACGCGCTGGTCGAGCGCGTCCCCAACGACGCATGGGCGACGCTGGTTCTGGCGCGCGCGCTCGCGCAGACCGGCGACAAGATGGCCGCCGTGCGCCGGCTCGGCCACGTCGAGGAGCTGGCTCCCGCGTCGTCGCTCGCCGCCGAGGCGCAGCGTGCCCGGCTCGCGCTCGAGGAGCCCCAGGCATCGCTCGAGATCGACGCGGTGCTACGGGCTGCCTACCAGGCGCCCACCGAGGACCTCGACACCATCGCAGCGCGAGCGCGCAAGCTCGCCATCGCGCACACCGCGTGGCCCGCGCACTTCGCGGTGGGCATCGCGGAGCGCCGCCTCGAGCGCTGGCGCGCGGCACGCGACGCATTCGGCGACGCCATCAGCGTCTCGCCGGGCTGTACGGCGGCTCACATGGAGGTGGTCGCGGCGCACGTCGCGCTCGAGGACCCCGACTCCGCGCTCGACCACGCGCGTCGTGCGTGCGAGCTCGACGGCGACACGGCCCGCACCCTCGCGGTCCTCGCGACCGCGCTCCTTGCTTCGGGCAAGCGTGTCGAGGCGCTCGACGCCATCGATCGCTCGCTCGCGCTCGACGCCACCGACGAAGCGAACCGCGCGCTCGCCACGCGTATCCGCGCCGGCCGCCTCCGCACCAGCACGCTGACGCGCCTCAAGGACACCTTCGCCCGCTGGCGCAAGCGCCAGTAGCCGCTCACCGCGAGCCGAAGATGGCGCTGCCCACGCGGACCATCGTGGCGCCACAAGCGACCGCGATCTCGAGATCGTCGCTCATGCCCATCGACAGCTCCGCGAGGCGCGCCGCGGCGCCGTGCGCGTTGCGCAGCGAGACGAGGGCCTCGAACGCGCGTCGTGCCGCCTCGAGGTCGTTCGGCGGGATGGTCATCAAGCCGCGCAGGAGGAGCGCGGGCTCGGCATCGACCACCGCGAGCACGTCGCCGAGGTCCGCCGGTGACACGCCGTGCTTCTGCGCCTCGCCGCCGACGTTGACCTCGACGAGCACCGGAAGTCGACCGCCCACCTCGCCGCGGCTCTCGCTTGCTGCCGCGAAGCGCTTTCCGAGCTCGCGTGCGAGCGACGCGCCATCGACGGTATGCACGACGTGAGCTACGCGCGCCACGACGCGCGCCTTGTTGCTCTGGAGATGCCCGATGAAGTGCCAGCGCAGATCGACCAGATCGGCGAGCTCCGCCGCCTTGTCCACGAGCTCTTGCGCGTAGTTCTCTCCGAAATCGCGCTGCCCCGCGGCATAGGCCTCGCGGATCGCCGACGCCGGCTTCGTCTTCGACACCGCAACGAGGCGCACCCCCGCCGGATCGCGTCCCACCGCGGTCGCTGCCCGGCGAATGCGCTCGCGAACGCTCTCGAGGCCGGCGGCGACCGTCACTTTCGCCTCTTTCGCGCGTGCCAGATCATCGTGTCGGAGGACTGCGTGAGCGGGCCGCCCTCGAAGTCGCCGTGCACGGCGGTCGCTTCGAAGCCGTTGTAGTGGAGCAGCGTCTCGAACTCGCGCGGGAAGTACTGCCGATGCGCGAGCGGCACCATGAACGGCGCCTCGCCGGGCTTCTTGGGCTCGAAGCACATGCCCACGAACAGGATCTGCCGCACGCGGTCGTAGTCGAACGTCTCGCGGTACCCGACGAGGCCCGCCGAGGGATGCACGAAGGGCCGCATCGAGTAGGAGGTGCCCGGCTCGTCGGCGAGGTCCTCGATGATGGGCATCGAGATGTCGAGCACCAGCTCTCCGCGCGGCTCGAGGTGCTCGCGAACGCGGTCGAGCCACTGCTCGATGTCCTGGCGCGTGTAGAGATGAAGGACGGTGTTGAAGGGGCAGATGACGAGCGGGAAGCGCTTCTTCAGCCGCACCCGGCGCATGTCGCCGACGCGCGTGGAGATGCGCGCGCGCAGCTCCGCCGGTTGCCGCGTGAGGCGCTCGCGGAGATCGGCGAGCATGGCGCGCGACTGGTCGATACCCACGACGGTGGCGCCGGCACGCGCCATCGGGATGGCGATGCGGCCGTTGCCGATGCCGTACTCGAGGACGCGGTCGTGCTTCTTCGCGACCCGCCCGTAGTAGGCGACATCGTCCTTACGCGTGGCGTAGCTCTGCGCGTAATACGCCGGGTCCTCGAAGTGCGCCGTCGCGCCGGCTTCGAGCTCACGATCCCGCTTCATGGGCAACGCGGCAAACGCGGCAAACGCGGCAAACGCGACAGGACGCGGCCGCGCTCAGGTCAGTAGATGCCGGTACGCGCGACGTGATCGATCCACTCCTGGACGACCTCGTTGCTCGTGCGATCGAAATGGACCTTGCCGGTCGCGATCTCGCGGAGCGCCGTGACGGCCGCCTTGTTCTTCGAGTGAACGAGGGGCGCTGCGCCCTTCATGAGCTGGCGCGTGCGACGGGCTGCAAGGATGACCAGCGCGAAACGGTTCTCTTCACGTTCCAGACAGTCTTCGACGGTGACGCGCGCCATGGCATGCTCTCGTTCGCTGTACGGCCGGGCGAAAAGACCCGGTCGCGGAGGGGGAGCGAAAACTAGTCGCGCCTGACCCATCCCGCAAGCCTTTCTCAAACGAAAGTGATTCCGCGAGGTTCCAGCTCCCTATGACCCTCCTCTACTTCGCACGGCACGGCGAGACCGACGACAACGCGCGGCTGATCTTCCAGGGCCAGACCGGCAAAGGCCTCAACGCGCGCGGCCGAGCTCAGGCAAGGCGGCTTGCCGAGCGGATGAAGAAGGCGCGCATCACCACCATCGTCGCGAGCGATCTCGAGCGAGCCGAGGAGACGGCCCGCATCGTCGGCCTCGCCTGCGACGTCGTTCATTCCGCCGATCCCGACCTCCGCGAGGTCGACGTCGGGCGCTGGAGCGGCAAGAGCCACGAGGAGATCGCCGACCTGTATCCCGAGGAGTGGGCGGCCTGGTCGGCGGGCGTCGACCTCCGCCGCGGTGGCGGAGAGACGTACGCCGAGCTCGCCGCACGCATCGAGAAGGCCGTCGCGCGCATCGTGGCCATGGACGCGCGCGATCCGATCCTCGTCGTCTCTCACGGTGGCTCGATCAAGAGCTACGTCGCGAAGCTGCTCGGCGTGAACGCGGAGGGCATGCGCGCGCTCGCGGGCGTCGGCAACTGCGGGCTCACCATCGTCGAGCACGACACGCGCGGGCGGCTGCGCCTCCACGCGTGGAACGACACCGCGCACCTCGAAGGCCTGCTCGTCGAAGAGCAGACCGACTGAATCGTCGAGCCCGTCAGCCGGCGACGAGCTTCCGCGGGCCGCTCTCGAAGAGGATGTGCGCGCGGCCCGGTTCGACGCCGAGCACGACGCCGGCTCCGAACTTCGGATGCTCGACGACATCGCCTGCCGTGACCTTCGCGGTCGCCGCGTAGGTGGTCTTTGCGCCCTTGGCCGTGGCGATCGCGGTCTTCCAATCGGTGCCGGCAGCGGCGGCTGGGATCGAGCCGGCCGTGCGTCCGATGGCCTTGCCGCCCGTCGTTCGATCGTGGAGCTCGCGCACCACGTCCGAGGCGAGTCGCTGCAAGCGCTTGCGTGCCGCCGTGGGATCGCCGGAGCGGCTGCTGACGCGCGCGCGAATACGCTCGAGCCGGCTCGCGTCCTCTTCCGTCAGCGGATGGAGACCGTCGTCGGCGACGGCGAGCAGATCGCGGACCTCGGGATTCAGGCGGCCGCCCGCGGTGTCGAGCACCTTGCGGACCTTCGTGAGAAAATCGCTCGGCGTCCAGGCGTCGGCACCACGCGTCCCCACGAGCTCCTCGTACGTGTTGAGGAGGAGGAAGCGCGCCTCGTCCGGATACCGCTCGTAGAGGATGGCCCAGGCCTGATCGATCGGCATGCCGCCGCCGGCGTTCCGGGTCCACACCGCGTAGACGAGCGCGCGATCGTTGCTGTCGCGCGTGACCTCGAGCGCCTTCTTCTCTTGCTGCGGATCGGGCTTCTGGTCGTCGATGTCCTCGAACACGCGCGCGCTCCTCCTCACCCGACAGGACGGCCTGCCCGAGCTCGCCATCCTACGCCCGAGAGGCGCCGCGCAGGAACAGGTCGTTCAGCGAAGACCGCGGCCGAAGCCCCGGATGATGCCCGGGCCCGGGGCGATGGAGGTACGAAGCTCCGAGCCCTCGAACACCGCGACACGGCTGCCGTCCGCGGCGACTGCGGCCCAGCGGGCCTTGCCCGGGCGACCCGGCCAGATGGTCGTGAGGCGGACGCCGAGACCGGGCTCGCCGATCGGCGCGACTGTCGCAGCTCCGCTTCCGTCCACGCGAACCACGCGCACGCCGTCGACGCCGTCGCTCTTCGCGGTCAGGAGCAGCTCGTCGACGCCGTCGCCCTCGAGGTCCGCCGCGGTGAGGCTGTTCCCAAACTCCTCCGTGCCCGCGCCGAGCACGCAGGGGCCCTTGGTCAGGAGCTTCTCGCGATCGCCGAACCACATGCAGATGCGCGTCGTGTCGTTGAACGGCGTGGCGATGGCGAGGTCGTCGAGACCGTCGCCGTTGTAGTCACCGGCCGCGAAGGCGGTGGCGTTGCGGGCGCCGTTGCCGTCGAGCATCATGGGCTCGGTGACACGCTGCGTGTGGCTACCGGCTGCCGCGAAGGCGCGAACGCCGGGCGTGAAGGAGCTGTCGAACGAGAACGCGACGTCGGAGAGGCCGTCGCCGTTGGCATCGAATGCGCCGATGGCGA
>JAYTZB010000311.1:0-1870 GCA_043742085.1 Polyangiaceae bacterium | reverse complement strand
GCGCGCGCGACGAGCTCCTTGCCGGTGCCGCTCTCGCCGGTGATGAGCACCGTGGTCGGGGTGTCGGCGACGCGCTCCAGGACCGCATAGAGATCGGTGAGGCCCGGCGACGAGCCGATGATGCCGAAGCGAGCGCCCGGATCCTTGGTGGCGCCGATGGGCTCGGTGGTGGCCTCCTCTTGCGCGAGCGCGCGCGTCTTCAGCGCCTTCGCGACGACCTGACGGACCTCGTCCTTGTCGAACGGCTTCGTCAGGTAGTCGAACGCGCCGAGCTTGAGCGCCTCGACCGCGGTGTCGACGGTGCCGTGCGCCGTGATCATCACGATGGGAAGATCGGGGGTCTCCTTCAGGGCTTCGCGAAGGAGCGTCATGCCGTCGACCTTCGGCATCTTCAGGTCGGTGACGACGAGATCGATGTGATGCTCGCGGAGCATGGAGAGGCCCTGCTCCCCGTCCTCGGCGAGCATGACCTCGTATCCGTCGCGGGATAGCTGGGCGGCGAGGATCTTCCGCAGATTCGGCTCGTCGTCGACGATGAGGACCTGCTTTTTCTCGGGCAGCACGGGCGCGAGCTTAGCAGCTACAGAGACAGCTCGTAGAGCTTCACGATGTCGTCCCGGGTGACGGGGCGGGGGTTCAGTCCCTTGCACGCGTCTTCCATTGCCTTGTCGGCGAGCTTGGGGATATCGGCCTTGGTCACGCCCTCGGCGGAGAGGCCGTTCGGGAGCCCGATCTTCTCGCGCAGGGCGCGGAGCGCGTTGGAGAGGCTCGTGGCATTCACGTCGACGAGGCGACGAACGCGCTCGATGCGATCCGGGACGGCGGCGTTGTTGAAATCGCAGACCGCGGGGAGGCACAGCGCGTTGGCCAGGCCGTGGTGGAGGTTCTTCTCGGACGAGAGCGGGTGCGCGAGCGAGTGGCACACGCCGAGCCCCTTCTGGAACGCGACGGCGCCCATCATCGCGGCCTTCATCATCGCGCCGCGCGCGACGAGATCGGCCCCGGCCTCGACGGCGCGCGGAAGGTGCTTCGCGCACAGCTCGATGCCCGAGAGCGCGATGCCGTCGGCCATCGGATGATCGCCGAGCGAGAGATAAGCCTCGATGCAGTGCGTGAGCGCATCGAAGCCGGTGGCGGCGGTGACGCGCGGCGGCATGGAGACGGTGAGCTCGGGATCGAGGATGGCCGCCTTCGCCATGAGGTACGGCGAGAAGATGACCGTCTTGCGACCGGTCGCCTTCAGCGTGACGACGCCGGAGCGTCCGACCTCGCTGCCGGTGCCGGCGGTGGTGGGCACGTTGATGATGGGCGGGATGTTCGAGGTGATGAACTTGTCGCCGCCGGTCGCGTCGTCGTACTCGTTCAGCGGTCGGTCATGCGTGACCTTGAGCGCGACGAGCTTGCCGACGTCGAGCGGCGAGCCGCCGCCGACCGACACGATGACGTCGGCCTGGTGCGCCTTGTACGCGGCCACCCCCTCGATGACGTTCGGCTCGATCGGGTTCGGGTCGACGTGATCGAAGACGAGCGCCGGGATGCCGGCGCCCTCGAGCACCTTCTTCACGCGCTCGGCGATGCCCGCCTTCACGACGCCGGGATCGCAAACGACGAGCGCACGCGTCGCGCCGATCCGCTTGATGTGATCGCCCAGGGTGGCGATGGCGCCGTTGCCGAACACGACGGTGGTGGGGAAGCTCCAGGTGGTGGTCGTCATCAGACCGTGGAGGGTAGATCAAAACGCGAGCTGCGTGCGAAGCAGGAAGAGCTGCTCGGCGTCGCGCGATGTGTGCGCTGCCCCGCCCTCGAACGTGGTGCGCGCGAAGTCGGCGACCACCTTGAGCTGAGGCAACGGGTACCAGTTGAGCCCTGC
>JAYTZB010000310.1:0-6970 GCA_043742085.1 Polyangiaceae bacterium | reverse complement strand
TCGGGCAGCGCTGGGTGGCCCCCGCCAACTTCCCGCACCTGCGCCTCGAGCAGACGTACCTCCCTGGGAATCGGATCCGGTTTCGCGGGTCCATCCCCAAGCCCCACGCGTCCTCGGCGCCGTTCTTCTACATCTTCGAAGGCAATCTGAAGGAGCTGCCGTGCTTGCTCGGTCTTCCACGCGCCACCATCGTGTCGAGCGAGGTCACGCCGCGTGAGCTCGACACGGTCATCGAGCTGCCGGACTCTTCGTCGCTCCTCGTCCGCGCGCGTCGCAGGCTGCGCGCGACGTGGCGCTCCGGTGAGGCGCTCGAGCTCCTCGAGCAGCAACGCCGGGATCTCGCCGAGGGGCTCGAGTCGGTCAAGCGATCGACCGACGAGCTCCGCGTGCTCTTCGATCGGCTCCCCGATCTCGTCATCATCCATCGTGACGGCATCGTGCTCTGGACCAACCGAGCGGTGCCGAAGGTGCTCGGATACCCGAGCGACGACCTCATCGGACGCCCGCTCCTCGATATCGTCGACCCTGTCTCACGCGGCCTCGTGAGCAGTCGAATGCAGGACCGCGTCGACCCCGAGCGCGGCCCCGACGACGCCTTCGATCTCGTCGAGACGCGGCTCCTCACGCGCGACGGTGACGTGGTCCTCGCCGAGGTCTCCCCGACCCAGGAGGTCAGCTTCGGCGGTCAGCCGGCGCGTCTCGTCGTGGGTCGCGACGTCACCGAGCGCATGCGCCTTCGCCAGCAGCTCCTCACGGCGGATCGCATGGCGTCGATCGGAATGCTCGCGGCGGGCGTCGCTCACGAGGTCAACAACCCGCTTGCGTACGTGCTGAACAACATCGAGATCGCCATCAAGGATCTCGCACCGCTCGGCGAGGCGACGCTGCCCAGCCGCGAGGCCCTCGGGATCGCGCTCGAGGGTGTCGATCGCATCCGCACCATCGTTCGCGAGCTGCTCGAGCTCGCGCGCGTCGACGATGCCGCCGTCGGGCCCGTGGACGTGCGCGCCATCGTCGAATCGACGGTAGCGCTGGCTGCGCAGAAGATCTCCGAGCGCGCTCGCCTCGAGACCCACTATGCGCCGGTAACGCTCGCCCGCGGAACGGCGGCTCGCCTCGGCCAGGTGCTCCTGAACTTGCTGACCAACGCCCTCGAGGCGATGCCCGCGAGCTCGAAGGAGACGAACCGCCTGCGCGTCACGGTCCGACACTCCGCGGCGGGTGGCGTCGTCGTCGAGGTCTCGGACAACGGCGTTGGCATCGCGCGCGAGCACGCCCCGCGCATCTTCGATCCGTTCTTCACCACCAAGTCGAGCGGCAGCGGAACGGGGCTCGGGCTCGCGATCAGCCAGCGGCTCGTCGCGGAGCTCGGTGGCGAGCTGTCGTTCGAGTCGGCGCCCGATCGAGGCACGACCTTCTCGCTCACCCTCCTGCCCGAGGAGATGCCGGAGCCTCTGCACCTCGGCATCCACGCGAAGACCGCGGATGTGTCGCCAGTTACTCCGGCTGCCGTTCGACGGTGAGCTCGTTCGCGGTGTTCCGGATCTTCCGGTAGCCGAGCATGTGGAACACGCCGAGCGGGTAAATCCGGGCGATCGAGCGATCGACGAGGAAGCGAGACGGATCGCTCTTGTCGCGCGCGACGCCGGGCAGCAGGTCGAGGAAGCGGTCGAGGCGGAGCTGGCGGAGCGCATGAGACGCGCGCATGCGAGCGCTGCTCACGGCGCGGCCCCAGAAGAAACCGTCGTCCCCCTGCGGCTGGTACAGCGGGAGCATCACCAGGCCGTCGTGCGGCGCGCGGATCTCACCGTTGCGATCGCGCGCGAGGAGCTGCTGGTTCTTGGCGTGATCGAGGTTCTTGAAGCCAGGCTCCATCGTGAACGCGTCTTCGGGCGCGATGGCGTGGCGTCGGACCACCTCCATGACGCGCGGGAGATCGCCGCGACGGCTATCGAGGAGGGCGTGTGCGGCGCGCGTCTCGGCGACGGCACCGGCGGTGAACAGACCCGCGGCCTGCGCGGCGAGCAAGAGCACCGCCTCGACGTTGTCGACGGAGCCCTCGTCGTAGTGCTGTCCCGCCTCCACGGCGAACGTGATGACGCCCTGCCGCGTGAAGTACGAGGAGAGCACGCCGTCGAGCTGCTCCTCGAGGCCCATGATGATCGGCAACGGCAGCGCCGCGACGAACGCGCGCTGCGAGAGCGTGTCGCCGAAGAGCGCGAACGGCACGCCATGCGCGCTCGTGGTGTGGAGGTCGACGAGATGCACCGGGCCACGCGCCCGCGCGATCACCTCGCGGATCGACTCGAGGAGCTCGAGCTGCTCCTTGTCCTCGGCATCGAGGATGATCTCCTCCGCTTCGCCGTTGGCGACCTTGGCGGCACGTGCCTCGAGGTCGGCGACCTTCGCCGCGGTCCACACGCGATTGAGATCGCGAACGAGGTAGCGCTTTCCGATGCGCATCGCGCCGACGTTGCCGGCGAAGACGACGAGCTCGCCACGCGTCCTCACGTCGCCGCGCGAGAGGCGCTCGATGACGCGCCGCGCGCCGTGAATTCCCGCCTGTTCGTTGCCGTGGATGCCGGCGATGGCGATCAGCGTCGCGCCCGGCAGATCGCCGCGCACGCGACCGATCTCCCGCGACTCGATGGGGAGCGGGACGCGTACGCTCGGGGGGCCACTCACGGGCGCCTCCGGCTCTTGGGGTGCTCGTGGGGCGGATCGACGTGACCGATGCGCTCGTCGAGAAGCTCGGCGGCGATGCCCATGAAGTCTTCCTCGGTGATCATCGCAACGATGTGTCCGTCCTGGACCACCGGCAGACAGCCAACGCGCTGCCTGCGCATGATGGCGATGGCGTCGACGGTGAGCGTGTCGGGCGTGACCGTCAGGAGATCGCGGCGCATGATGTCGGAGACGGCGACGCTCGCGGCATTCGCGGCATTCGCGGCCGCGGGCGTGCTCGTGGCCGCGGAGGCAGGGCGGACCTTGGCGAGTGACGCGAAATGCCGGAGCACCGCGCGCGACGTCACGAGGCCGACGAGCTTGCCCTCGGCGTCCTCGACGGGGACGTGGCGGATGCGCTCCCAGCTCATGAGATCGGCGACCAGCTCGATGGGATCGTCGGGCTGTACGGTCAGCAGATCGGTCTGCATGTACTGCGAGACCTTGTTGTAACCGGTGCGCGAGCCGTAGAGCTCGTCGAGGCGCGCGCGTTCCCATTCCACGACGGGACGGCCGCTCTTCTGGCGCGCGATGGTGGCGGCGACGATGGCGTTGAGGCGCTCGCCCTGCGAGCCGCGCGACTTCATGCTCTGGAGCGAGCGGAGCATCCAGCGCGAGCCGGTGCGGAGCGAGCGGACGCGCTCGTCGATGATGCCGAGGTACTTCTTGGCGTCGGCGTCGTCGACCTTGGCGCGCGCCAGGCCCTTCTCGGCGAGGGGCAGCAGCTTCTCGAGGATGAACGGCTGCGCGATCACCTCTTCGCTGTCGAGCCACGAGAAGCGCGCCGAGAGCCCATCACGTGCGGCCGCATAGAAATTGGCCTGCGCGTGATCGAAGTCCATGCGCGCGGGCAGGTCCTCGATGGTGGCGGTGAGCTCGCTCATGAGGCCCAGCCACAGCGCGGCGTTGGCGACCTCGTCGACGATGGTCGGGCCGGACGGCAGCACGCGCAGCTCGATGCGGAGGTGGGGCTTGCCGTTCTCGGAGATGCCGTAGCACGCGCGGTTCCAGCGGTAGATGGTGCCGTTGTGGAGGCGGAGCGCCTTCAGCTCGGGGATGCCGCCGCGGTCGAGCACCGCCATCGCGTCTTCTTCGTGCTCGGTGCCGACGAGCGGACGGAAGCGCGTGACGTTGTCCTTGAAGATCTCGAGGACGCTGCCCTTGACCCAGTCCTTGCCGAACGAGACGCGCGCCGCACGATCGCGACCGTGCAGCGACGGCTGGCGGATGTCGCATGACTGCTCGAAGAGCGCGATGCGCGTCTCCGCCCAGAGCCGCTTGCCGAACAGCGTGGGCGAGTTGGTGCCCACCGCGAGCGCCGGCGCGAGCAGGAGCTGCGCGATGTCGTAGGCGTGGCCGAAGCGGTCCGGCTCCGCCACCTGGAGGTGCACCTGGAAGCTGGCGTTGCACGCCTCGAACATCAGCGAGTCGTGCTTGGCGACGAGCTCGTCGAGACCCTTGATCGAGATGTCGTAGCCCTCACCGCGCGCCGCCGTCATCACGCGGTTGAGCGTGAGGTAGCGCGGGTTCGGCACCATGTTGTCGATGCGGAGGTCGGTCTTGCCGAGCGTGGGCAGGATGCCCGTGAGCACCGGCTGCACCTCGAGCTCCGCCGAGATGTGCTGCACCTTCGCGTAGAGCTCGTTGAGCTGCGCTTCCATCTGCGCGAGCCCCTTGCCCGCGAACGGTTGCGGGTCGGCGTTGAGCTCGAGGTTGAAGAGACCGAGCTCGGTCGTGTAGTGCGGGTCGTTCAGCCGCTGCAGCACCTTCAGCGCGGCGGGCGCGGCGTGGAACGAGCGGTCGACCAGGAACATCTCCTGCTCGGAGCCGATGCGCGCCACCCCCTTTTCGAACATGCCCTCTGCGAGCATGCGCTCGAGGGCGCGCAGCTCCCCGAGGAGCACGCGCATGAAGTGACGTCGCTCGTCGCCTTCGAGCCCGCCGGTGGTCTGCTTGTGGTCGTGCGTGTCTTCCATGCTCAGACCTTCGCCGCGGCTCGCATGGACGGGGAAGCGGAGGCGCCCCTGGCGTTGGCGGCGGTGGTCCACTCGTCGAGGTACTTGGGCAGCTTGGCGCGCCAGGTCACCCAGTCGTGGTCCCAGTCCTTGCCCCACGAGTCGACCCAGTTGGGGATGCCCATGTTGCCGAGGGTCTTCGCCAGCCGGAAGCTCTCGCTGATGTCCTCCCACTTCCCTTCGCCGCATGCGAGGTGGATGTGGCTCTTGCGGAGGACGTCGAGATGGCGGCCCGCGAGCGTGGGGACGAAGTGCAGCGGCGACGACACGAAGAAGTATTCGGTCGGCGTGTCGCGCTCGATGAAGCGCATCAGATCGTAGGTGCCGCTCATGCCGAGCGCGCGCGGGAACATGTCGGGGAAGCGGCATGCGACGGCGACGGCGTGGAACGCGCCGATGGATGCGCCGGTCGACCAGATCCCGATGTCGTCCGACTTGCAGTCGCGGCGAATGGCGGGGACCACCTCGCTCTTCACGTACTGGTGGAACTGGTGGGTCATCCACATCCGATGCTCGGTGCTGCCCTCCTTGTTGAACCAGACGCGCCCGGCGACCGAGTCGCACGAGTACATCTTGATACGACCCGCAGCGAGCAGCGGCTCGAGCGCGCGGATCATGAGGAAGCGATCGATCTCTCCTGCGTCACCACCCGCGGTGGGGAACATGAGGACCGGCTGGCCGGCGTGGCCCCAGCGATTGAGCGTGACGTCGCACTGAAGGCGCGACGAGTACCAGCGAGACGACTCGAACATTTTCACAGACCCCGACGAACCCCGGGCTGACCACCCCGAGGAACCGGGCGTGTTAGCGGTGCCTCAGCCCCGTCGCAAGCGGATTGACGCGGTTTTCTCGTCAATGCTGTCAATGCGCATGAAGGTCGGCGGCGAGCTCGGGGATCACGGCAAGGGTCATGTGGTACTTGGGCGTGCCGCCGTAGAGCCCCCCGAACGGGTCGAGGTCGTCGATGGCCGGAACGAGGCTCACGGCGTCGACGATCTTGCCGGTGCCGTCCCGCTTCACGCGGAGCCACGGGGTGGGCATCCACTCACGGCGCAGGCCCTTCTTCGTGTAGAGGTCGTGGTTCTCGCCGTAGATCATGAACGGCTTCCAGGCGCCGCCTTCGTTCTCCGGCCGGTACCAGTTGTTGTGCCAGACCCAGATGGTGCCGTCCGCGTCGGCGTGACCGACGATACCGACGTGCTGCTCGCCCGGCATCGCATCGCACTTCGCGGTGAGGCAGCCCGCAACGATGGTGCCGGTCGGGATCTTGCCGTGATCGATGGCGTTGAGCTCGGCGAGGAACGCGGTCTTGTCGAGACGCCCAGCGGCGTTCTTCGCGGGCATCGGGAGGCGATGGACCTCGCCGCCCTCGCTGCTGCCGACCGCGCGGATCAGGTTGTAGACGCCCTCGGCGTTGAACTCGGTGACTCCGCCCAGGTAGAGGGCCTTCGACACGTTCGACGCGCACATGCGTGCGACGGGGTAACGCGGGTCTTCGAGCTGGTGGTTCTTCCAGTAGACGGCCGCCTTGAAGAGATGCTGGCCCGTCGGCGTGAGGTGATCGAACTGGTAGTCCGCGATGCTGGTCTTCTCGACGGCGACGCGCTCGGCGGCGCTGACGGTCGCGACGATCGCGTCCTCCGAGGAGCCGGGGTCGTCGCTCTCGTCTCCCTGCGGAGCCGCACACGCGACGAGCGTCGCGAGCGCGAGGAGCGGGGCGACGGCGTGCTTCCAGAGACCGGTCATTCCGCCGGCTCAAGCAGAAACCGGACCACACCAACCTACATCAATATTTACGCGCTTTTTACCGCTTGGTGGCCGTTCCCGCGCCCTGTGCGGGCGAGGCTTGGTTCACTTTTCGGATCACGGAAGATCCGGCTCAGCGAAACGCGCGCGTCGCGTCCCGCATCGCCGGACCGCAGCGCTCGGGCGCGAGCGCTTGCTGCTGGTTCGGATCGCGCGCCATGTCGAAGCACGTCCAGGGCTGGCCCGGCGCCGCGACCAGGAGGTGCTCGCCGAGCATCACGCCGTTGCGCGCGTCGTCCTGATCCCAGACGGCGGTCGACGTGCTGAGCAGCGTGATGCGGTCGCCGTGCCATCCTGGCTTGGCGACGAGCGACCGCGCATCTCCGTTCGCGAACGGCAACGTCCCGCGCGCGGCACCGAGCCCGAACAGATCCACGATGGTGGCATTCACGTCTGCGAGGTAGGTGCGGCGTTGCGCGAAGGTC
>JAYTZB010000309.1:0-32483 GCA_043742085.1 Polyangiaceae bacterium | reverse complement strand
CCGGATGGCGCCTTTCCCGTCTCGCGGCACGAGACCGAAGCGCGAGCCGAGCTCGGGACGGTACTTCGGTCGATAAGCGCCCTTCGCCAGCCGCTCGGGATCCCAGAACAGCGGAAAATCTCCGATGATGGCAAAGCGCTCCGTGAATGCCATGTCGTGCGGCAAGCGCGCTCCCGGCAGCTCCACAGGAATGGTCCGCAGCAGCGCACCGGCCTTGTCGCAGATGCCGACATGGCAATACGGCGCTTCCGTCGAATAGTTGAAGAACAGCAATTCACCATTCGCCTCGTCGACCTTGGGGTGCGCGGAGACCGTCGCTCCCTTGGCGAAGCTGGGGTGGTGCAGCGCTGCCACCCCGCGCGGCTCCAGCGTCACCGGGTCCACGAGATAGCCGTCGCCGCACTGGTAGAAGGTGGTGAGCGCGAGCCCGTTGTGCACGATGACGTCGGTGCTCGACGCGTCCTTCATGCGCGTGCGCGCGCCCCAGCCGTCACGCTGCGAGAGGTCGGGCGTCTCGAGGATTCCGGCCCAGAGCGCGGTCTTCGCCTCGAGCTCGGCGAGCAGGCCCGCGGTCCTCACGAATCGATTGCGATAGCTGGCCTTGCTGCCACCGCCGGTGCCGCCGCCTTCGAAGCGGATCGCGTGCAGCATCCCGTCGCCGTCGAACGGGTGATAGCGCCCCGTGATGGCATCGAAGAGCGGGTTCTCGGTGTTGCGGAGATAGATGCCCCGGAGGTCGCCGGGGATCTCGCCGGCGACGACGTCGAGATCCCACGCATCGACCTCGACGTTGTTCGGCGCCCACGCGCCCGTCCGGTACGGGTGCGGATCGTGCTCGGGGAGCTTCGATTCGTAGGTCCTGATCGTCTCGACGCGCATCGCGACAGCGTAGCCCCGGACGGCGCGCCCGTCAGGCCCGTGCTACCGTCCCGGCCATGCGCATTCTCGGCTCTCTTCTCTTCATCGCCGCCGCCACCGTCGCCACGTCCGTCGCCGCGACCGCGTGCTCCTCGTCCACGTCCGACGCGTCCGGCGCCGAAGGCTGCGCGGCGAGCCCGTTCACGTGTCCCGCCGGCCAGACCTGCTCGGCCAAGGACGCGACCGGCGCGTTCGCATGCATCAAGAGCGGCAACGGCACGAAGGGCTCGTCCTGCATCAACACCCCCGGCATGACCACGTGCGGCGACGGGCTCACGTGCTTGCAGGTCGTGCAGAGCGGCGGCCAGTGCACGAACTACTGCGAGGTCGGCAGCACCACGCACGGCTGCGCGACGGGCGAGACCTGCTCCGCCGCCGGCATCCAGGGCACGTCCACGATCTTCCACGTCTGCACGGGCGGCACCTCGCCCACGGTGGACGCGGGCTCGAAGGACGCGGCCGCCGCGAGCGACGCCGCCACGGACTGACTGGTAGCATCGAGACTCGATGAAGCGGCGACCGAGCCACCTCTTCTCGCGCGCGCTGCTCGTAGCGCCGCTCGTCCCGCTGGCACTGCTGACGGGCCTGGTCCTCGTCGGCTGCCCGACCTTGAAGAACGCTCCGCTCGACGCCGGCGCGGAGACCGACGCAGGCATCGCGGATCTCGACGCTGGCGACGACGCGAGCGAGCTCCCGGAGACCGGCTTCACCATCGTGCGTCACATGCCCGAGGCCGGCGCGCTGCGAGCGCTCTCGGTCACGACCACCGAGCAGGTCTACCTCGCCGGTGACGACGGCGTCATCCTCGAGAAGGCGGGCGCCGAATGGCAGACCGTCGTCCTCGGACCGGGCGTCGACGTGACCGGGATCTGGTCGTCGGGCTCGACCGAAGCGCTCGCGGTGGCCACGCAGAAGAATACCAACAAGGGCCCCATCTTCCGGCGCGGCAACGGTGTGTGGGCGCAGATCGGAACCGCACCGCACGGGCTTCGCACCGTGTGGGGGATCGACAGGATTCGTTATGCCGGCGGCAACGACGGCGTGATCTACAGCGGCCCTCCGAATGATCCACTCGGCAATGGCTTCCAGTTGCCACTTCCGCCGAATGTCGCAGATACCCTGTTTGCGCCAATCATCTATGCGATAGGCGGGAATTCGACGAAGGCGGTGATGGCCGCCGCCGACGCCGATAGCACGCTCTTCTCGACCGACGGCACCACCTGGCGCCTGTTCGAGGACCCCATCGACCGAACGCGCTCGTTCCGGACGATGTGGGGCTTTCCCGGTCCCACCGTCCAGATCTACCAGGGCGCCAACTATTACGGACTCTGGAGCTTCACGAGCCCGGGCGGACCGGTCTTCCAGCTCAACGAGGAGAAGGACCAGCTCCAGAACCCGAACCGATGGATCTGGGGAATCTGGGGACCCTCCGGCGACCAGATCGTCTGCGTCGGCGATGCCGGCCGCATCATGACCTACGACAAGAAGACCGGGAAGGTGCTGATCCGCCCGTCACCGACCGTGAAGAACCTCTACGCGGTGGGCGGCACCTCGCTCGACGACATCTGGATCGTGGGCGAGGAGCAGCTCGTCCTCCACGGTCATCTCTCCCTCTGAACGCGCGTCGCCCTGATCACTCGGCCGTCGTGAGCGACAGATCCGCAAGGTCGTCGCCAAAATGGCCCATGCGCTGGACCTTCACGCGGTCGCTGGCGATCGAGTAGACGAGGTCGTCGAGGAACACGCTGCGCTTCACCGCGGACTTCGCGTCCGACCACCAGGTGTTGCAATCGGCGCCCTTAACCGCGCTTCCGTGGTCCACGCCACCGAGCCGCGTGAAGCCCTTCTCGAGATCGACGTCGTAGACGAGCAGGCCGCTGAAGCTGAGATGGTCGCCGTTGCGTCCATCGCCGCCGCCGTCGCAGATGGTCATCGGGATGGCCAGCAGGCCCTCGCTCGCGAAGTAGTTGAACGCCAGGTGATCGGTGGCGGCCCCCGAGCTCGAGCCTCGGCTGCCGATCTTCTCCCTGTGGACGAGACGCGGATCGGTCGGGTTGTTCACGTCGAAGAGCTGGAGGATCACGCCGTCGAAGTACGCAAAATCGCCGTGGTCGTTGGCATCGAAGCCGATCGAGAGGAGGTGATCGGGATCGATGCGATGGATGTACGTCGAGAAGCCGGGGATCTTGAGCTCGCCGAGGATGGCGGGATGCGCGGGCTGATAGAGATCGACCACGAACAACGGGTCGGTCTTCTTGAACGTGACCACGTAGCCGCGGTCGTCGTCGAAGCGCACGGCGCGGATGTCCTCGCCGGGGGCGATGTTCTCGACGGCGCCGACGCGCACGAGGTTGCCGTCCTTGCCCTCGGCCATGATCGAGATGGCGCTCGAGACCTTGGGATCCGGGACGCGACCGCGCGTGGTGGCGACGCGGAGGTAACCGGACCACTCATCCATCGCGAACTGGTCGAGCACATGGCCGGGGACGAGGCCGCTGCCGATGTAGCGTGTGTCCCTGGCGTTCTCGCCGATCTTGAACTTGTGGATCTCGCTCGCCTCGTCGACGTTCGCGTAGGACGAGCTGTACCAGCGGCCACCGGCGTTCTGCTTCTGGTGGACGACGGAGAGGTAGAGCGCGTCGGCAGAGGCGAAGACCGCGCCGGGCCGGCTCTCGAGCGTGGCCGTGGTCGCGGGCGCCTTATCGTCGCGGAGATCGAACGACACCACCGACGTGAACGCCTGGCCGTCACGTACGGCAGTGCGGAGCAGGCCGGTGCACATCGGCTGCACGTTGCCCTTCTCGCTGATGGTGGGGAACGACGAGACCTGCGCCCGGATCTTGCGCTCGTTGTCGACCTTGAGCTTGGCGAACTTCGTGCGCACCGCAGGCTCCATCGTCCCGCACATCTCGAAGTCGGCAGGCCATGTCTCGTAGGGCGGCGTCTGCGTGTCACCGTCGGAGACCACGGTGTGCACGGCATTGCCGATGCGGCGTGCGGCGATGAGCGACCCGGAGAGGTCGATCTGGCGGAGCACCTTCGGCGCCTTGCGATCGCTGATGTCGAGCACGATGACGTTGGTGGCGGAGCCGTCGCCAGCGAAGGTGCAGTCGTACGCGTAGGTGCATCGCTTGCCGATATTTCCGGTGGACGAGAAGACCACGGCGCGATCGCCCTCGACGAAGAGCTCGCGGGCGTTCCCGGGCAGCATGGTGACCGAGAGCATCTTCGGCGCGAGGGCCTCGACGATGCGGAGGGCGCCGTTGGCTGCAAGATACACGTAACGTCCGTCGGTCTTGACGATGTCGGCCTCGTCGACGGAGGCGACCTGGTTGTTCGTACCCGACGCGCTGCGCGCCGCGGCTGGGCTGGAGTCCTTCCTCTCGTCGGCGCCGGCACCGGCGCCACCGCCGCCGTCGCCCGCCCTCGCCGACTTGGGCGGGGGAGCGGACGGAGGCGCCGCCGACGGCATCGGTTTTCCGGCCGCCGCGCTGAGCGCGGACGAAAAGTCCGCCGGGGCCGCCGAGTAACGAGGGCGGGGCGAGAGCTTGGCGAGACCGCTGTACCCGCTTGCGTCGAGGAGCGCCTGCTTCTGGTACTCCGCCTCTTCGCGCGATTGCGCCCAGCAGTCGGGCTGACCGTCGTGCCAGTCCTTGAACGATCGATCGACGGCGGTGCGCATCTCCTTCACCCGCGTCTCGATCTGCTCCGCAGAGGCCTTCTCGCACGAGGTGGCGACGAGCCTCGCTTCGCTGGCCGCCGCGCCCGAGGGCTCGCCCTTCATGGCGGTCGTGGTTCGCGGCGGCGGTGGACGCTGCGCCACGGCGGGTCGCGCATGGCGTGCCACGCGCTCGGCCTGGGTGGCGGGCACAGCGGACGCGCCCGGCGCAGCGGCCGAACCTGCGTTGCGTAGCGGACGGGTGGTGGCCGACGGAGAAGCGCAGCTCGCGACCGTCGCGACGCCCAGAAGAACGGTGGATGCGAGAGTGACGTGTCGCGTCAGTGCCATGGGACCCTGTGACGTTCGAGGTGGCGCGAGGATCTGAAGCGGCTGACCCATCGCCGACCTTGGACGCCCCCGCGCCCGACCTGGTTGGAGTTTCCTGAACCGACGCGACGATGCCTGACCCTCGTTAGCGCTAGAATCGAAGGGTGAAGCGGCTTCGCATGACCGCCCTCGCCCTCACGGTCGCAGCGCTCCAGGCTTCGTGCGGCGGGGCGGGGCCGCCGCCGCCGCTGCCCGGGCCGTTGCTCGCGCCGGTCGCCTCGGCGGCGCTCGAACGCCCGCTCGTCGCCGACGCTCCATCGGTGCCACGGCCGCCACCGGCGCGGGCCCTGGTGATCGAGGCGCCGGCCGCGCCGCCGGTGCAGCCCCTCGATCCTGCGCTGCCCAGCGACGGCTTCCTGCTCCTCGGCGCGAATGCCACGCACGCCTGGTTCACCGCCGTCGTCGAGGATCGCGATCCGCACTACTCTGTCGTCGTCGATCTCGCCCGCGGCTGCGCCGTCGAGTCGTATCGACAACCGAAGGTGCTCGCCACGCTCCACGATGTGAACAACGGACGCGTCCTCGGCGATGCCAGGCGCGCCGCTTCCGCCCCGAAGCTCCTCGAAGCAGCGGAGGAGCGCGCCGAGCTGCGCAACCAGATCGGCCTGGCGCGAAGGTTCGGCCTGACGGAGCTGTATTTCGACAACGTCGTGTGGAGCAAGGACGGTCACCACGTCTTCGTGGTCGACGGTCGCCTCCATCACTCGGCGGACGGAGGGCAGTCGTTCGAGATCGTCGACACCGACGACGTCTTCAAGCCCCACGTCACGCCCGATGGCCGCTATGTGGTCTACGAGCGCTGTGTCGGGCACTCCGTCTCCGAGGGAACGCTGTGTCGGACTGGCAGGCAGCTCGCATCCTGGAGCCTCGATGGCTCGTCTCCGCCGCGCAAGCTCCTCGAGGGCGGCGGCTTCAGCTTCCACGGCCTCTCGAACGACGGGCACATCATGCTGACCCGCGGCGGCACCGGCGCGCAGCTCTGTCTCGAATTCGCCGACCCGGGAACGGGCGTCGTCGATCGCACGGTGTGCACCGCCATCCCCGCCACGCCGGCTCCGAAGCAGGCCGGCGTCCGCTGGGAGGGCGCCTCTCCGGGCGAGCGCTTCGGATCGATCGAGTGGTGGGAGACGCGGCCGCGCAAGGGCGCCACCATCGTGCTCGCCATCACCGACATGCAGGACGGCCACATCCTCCGCACCGTCGACGACGTCTCCGTTCGCGGCTGGGACGATGGCGGCACGATGCTCCTCTCGTCGATGCAGGAGGGCGGCGGCGACCACACGTATCTCGAGAAGCCCGGCCAGCCTCGCAAGCTGCTCGGCAACTTCGTCGTCTACGACTTCGACCCCGCGACCCGGCGCGCCATCGTCGATGCCCACCCGCCGCGGAAGACCAAGCTGGGCAAGGTGGCGTGCAAGATCGTGAAGGTCATCACGGTGCCCTGAAGCTGGGCGAAGCGGGCTACGTTTGGAGGTCCGTGATCACCGCCGCGAGTCCACCGATCGCACCACGCTTGCCGTTCCTCGGCAACGCGCACCAGTTCATGCGCGATCCGCTGCGCTTCCTGACCAACATGCGGAAGCGCCATGGCGACGTGGTGCAGCTCGCTCTCGGACCGCTGGACGTGACGCTGCTCAGCCATCCGGATCTCGTCGAGGACGTGCTGGTGACGCGCAACCGCCTCTGGAAGAAGGACCGGCACCTCCAGACCATGCGGCCGGTCCTCGGCGACGGTCTCCTGTCGAGCGAGGGCGACTTCTGGCGCCGTCAGCGACGCCTCGCCCAGCCGGCGTTTCATCGCGATCGCATCGCGTCGTACGGGGAGATCATGGTGGCGCATGCCTCGCGTCTCGCGGCGAAGTGGCGCGACGGCGAGGTCCGCGACGTCCACAAGGACATGATGACGCTCACGCTCGAGATCGTCGCCGAGACGCTCTTCGGCGCGAACGTCGGAGACCAGGCGGAGGAGGTGGCGGTGGCCCTGGAGGCCGTCATCTCGGTGGTCTCGGATCCGCTGGAGCTCTTCTTTCCGGTGCTCGCGCGCCTTCCCACGCCGAGCCGCCGCCGCTTCGGTCGCGCCGTGGAGAAGCTGGACTCGATCATCTACGGCCTCATCGAAGGGCGTCGCAAGAGCGGGGAGGGGGAGACCATCGATCTCCTCTCGATGCTCCTCCACGCGCAGGACGAGGACGGGTCACGCATGTCCGACAAGCAGGTCCGCGACGAGTGCATGACCATCTTCCTCGCCGGTCACGAGACGACGGCGCTGAATCTCTCGTGGACGTGGCTCCTTCTCTCGCAGCATCCCTCGAGCACGGCGAAGCTCACGCGCGAGCTCGACACGGTGCTCGGCGATCGCGCGGTCACGGTCGCGGATCTCCCGAAGCTCCGGTACGCCTCGCACGTCATCGCGGAATCGCTGCGCATGTATCCGCCGGCGTGGTCGATGGGCCGCGAGGCTCGTGAGGACGTCGAGGTCGGCGGCTATCGCGTGCCGCGGGGACGGCAGATCTGGTTCTCGCCGTGGGCGATCCAGCGTGACGAGCGATGGTTCGAGCGCCCGAACGACTTCCGACCCGAGCGCTGGGACGGGGATCTCGCAAAGACGCTGCATCGCTACGCGTATTTCCCGTTTGGCGGCGGCCCCCGCTTCTGCATCGGACAGGCGTTCGCGCAGATGGAGGCGGTGCTGATCCTCGCGACGCTGGCGCGCGCCTACCGCGTCGACGTCATGCCACGTCCGCGTCCGACCCCGGAGCCCTCCGTCACGCTGCGCCCCAAGCGCGGCTTGCGCGTGCGCCTCACAAGCCGCCCCAGCGCGTAGCCGCTAAATTAGTAGCAGCGTCGCTTCAAGGGACGGTCAGCCCCAGGCGGGTGGCGAGGAAGGTGTAAACGAGCGCATCGACGTACGCGCGCTGCTTGATGTCCGCCGCGCCGCCGTGACCGCCCTCGATGTTCTCGTAGTAGAGCGGCGCGTGGCCCATCGCCTCGAGCTTCGCCACCATCTTCCGCGCATGCCCGGGGTGGACGCGATCGTCGCGTGTCGACGTCGTGAAGAACATCGGCGGATAGGGTGCGCCGCGCTTCACGTTGTGGAGCGGTGAGAACTTCGAGAGCGCCGCCCAGTCCTCCGCGTTGTCGGGGTCGCCGTACTCGCTCATCCACGACGCTCCGGCGAGGAGCTTGTGGTAGCGCTGCATGTCGGTGAGGGGGACCTTGCTGACCACCGCTCCGAAGAGCTCGGGTCGCTGCTCCAGCATCACGCTGGTGAGGAGCCCGCCGTTGCTGGCGCCGATGATGCCGAGCATCTTGGGCACCGCCACGCCGCGCCGCAGCACGTCCTCGGCCACGGCTGCCATGTCGTCATAGGCATTCTGGCGGAGGTGCTTCATCGCCGCCTCGTGCCACTCGGGCCCATATTCTCCGCCGCCGCGCAGGTTCGCCTGGATGAAAACGCCGCCGCGCTCGATCCACGCGGCGCCGGCGTTCGGCGTATAGCCGGGAGAGAGCGAGATCTCGAATCCACCATAGGCATCGATCAAGGTGGGCGTCGGACCGGTGCGCCCTTTCTTACCGATCTCGAAGTAGGGAATCCGCGTTCCATCCTTGGATATCGCGAAATACTGATTCACCTCCACGTTCGCGGCTTCGAAGAACGCCGGGTTCTGCTTGATCGGCTCTCGCTTCAGCGTCACCGGATTCCACGACAGCAGCGTGGGCGGCACCGTGAAGTCCTCGAGCCAGAGCCACGTGTCGTCCGAGTGATGAGGATCGGCGGGGTCGACGCTGATCGAACCGGCGGTCTCCTTGAGCGGAGCGGCGACCCAGCGGGTCTTGCTCCGGTCACCGGGCTTGCGCGAGAGGACCACCACCTGGCTCCTGACGTCGGTGAGCAGGTCGAGGAAGATGCGGTTCTTCGAGCCGCTGAACCCCGACAGCGACGAATTCCTCGTGGGCTCGAAGACCACCTGGAACTCGCGCTTTCCCGCCACGAACGCGTCGAGGCCGGAGGCGATGAGGCTGCCCTTCTTGTACGTCACGGCGGGCGAGCCGGTGATCCAGTCACTGCGCAGGCGGAGGAGGACCTCGTCGTCCCACGTGTCGAAGTCGGCGTCCTCGGGCTTGTCGAGGCGGACGAGCTTGCCGTCCTTCCACTGCGAAATCTCGTGATGCTCGAAGTCGATCGAGCGCACGCAGTAGTCGCGTTTCCAGTCGTGATCGAAGTCGCGGCTGCAGCTGGCGCTGACGTCGGTGTCCTTGGCCTCGAAGATCTGCACCGCGCTGCTCAGCGGAGTGCCGCGCTTCCACTCGCGCGCGGTGCGTGGATATCCGGCCTTGGTCAGCGTGTCGGGACCGAAGTCGGTGCCCACGTAGACGGTATTCAGGTCCTTCCATGCGATACGGCTCTTCGCCTCGGGCAGCACGAAGCCGCCCGGGACGAACGACCTCGTGTCGACGTCGAACTCGCGCACGATCTCGGAGTCGCCGCCGCCCTTCGAGAGGTGCACGAGGCACCGCTTGTACTGCGGATAGAGGCAGCTCGCGCCGTGGTAGACGAAGCTCTGATTCTCCGCCTTTCCGAGCGCGTCGACGTCGAGGAGCGTGGTCCAGGTGGGCTTCGGCTTCTTGTAATCGGCGAGCGTGGTCTGGCGCCACAGGCCGCGCGGATGCTCGGCGTCGGTCCAGAAGTTCCGCACGCTCTCGTTCTGGATGCGCGGTGACGGAATTCGCTCCTTCGAGCTGTAGATCGCGAAGAGGCGATCCTGGAGCGCCTGGAAGCCTGGCTCGCCGGCGAGCTGCTTCTCCGAGACCGCGTCGTGGGCTCGCGCGAACGCCAGCGCCTTCTCGCCGTTCACCTCCTCGAGGTAGAGGAAGTCCTCGTTCTTCACCGCCGGAGCGGCGGGCCTTGCCTGCGCGGCGCTCGGGGCCGGCGCCGTTTGCGGCATCGGCTCGGGCGTCATCAGCTTCGAGCCCGCACTGGCGCCACCGCATCCGCCGGCGGCGGCGAGGAGCAGGAAGACAGAGGACCTGGGATGGCGTCGGGTCACGCCGCGAGGATACTCCGAGGTCTTCCCTAACGCTTGCCGTGGTGCGATGTTCAGCAGGCGAGGCACGCCGCCGATGAAGAATCCCGACCCCAACGTGGATGGCACCCCGGCGCCCGAGCTCTCGCCCGAGGCCGAGGCCGACGACCCGCAGGCCCAGCAAGTGGACCTCGACGACGCGGACGTCTCCGCCGAGCCGTCGCAGCTTCCGCCGGGCCTACCTCCGCTTCCGGTCGTCTCGTCGTCGCCCTCGATGGCGCCGCCGGCGCCGGCGGCTCCGTCGCGCGGCGCGACGTTCTACGTCGGCGTGCTGGTCGGCGTGCTCGTCGTGAGCGCCGCGGTGGGCACGCTGGTGGCGCTCTCACGCCGCCGCGCCCCCACCGCGACGGCAACGGCGACGGCGCCGAGCGTTTCCGCCCCGCCCAAGGTCATCACCATCCGCACCATCGAGATGGACGACAACCCCGACAGCGGACCCTGAAAAAACAGCGCGATCGTGGTATGAGCAGGCGGTCCGATGGAGGCTTCCCGCGCCCGCAACGTGATCGTGATCGGCGGCGTGGTTGCCCTCGCGGGCATCGCGTACGCCGTCTGGGAGCGCCGCACGTACGTCGCAGACGTTCGCTCGATCTGTTCGTCGGAGGCCCCGGCCGAGACCACCATCGTGAAGAGCCGCACGCTCGTCGAGGGCGTCGCACGGAAGGCCGCTCGCGGAGAGAAGGGCGTCGCGCTCGTCGACGCATTGAAGAGCGCGTCCCCGGATGCGGCCGCGAACCAGCTCCGTGCGGCGGCCGAGGACACGAGCGTCGCGCCGTGTCCGGCGGTCGCGAGCTACCAGGCGCTCGCCTCTAGGGTCTTGCTCAGGAAGAACGTCGAGCGGATGTGCGGCATGAGCCCGACGACGCTGGCGCGCCTGCCGAAGGCGGTTCGCTTCGAGCGGCTCCAGGAGTGGACGCATACCAACGTCACCGAGCCGGCCGTCGACGAGCTGCTCACGACGGTCAGCACCGCCGGCGCCACGCCTCAGGAGCGTACGGCGCGGCTGCGCACGGTGCTCTCCGAGCTCGACATCCACGAGTGCGGCGTCCTCTCGGGCCTCGCCTCGCCGCTCGATCCCACGCCCGGCATCAACGTGCGCGTGCAGAGCGTCGGCGTTCAGTCCGATCCGCGCGAAGGCGCCGTGGCCGACGACCTCCGCGCGAAGGTCCCGACCTTTCGCGAGTGCTACGAGAAGGGACTCGCGAAGGAGCCCACCCTCGGCGGCTCGCTCGTCGTGAAGTTCCGCCTGACCGAGACGGGCGCGGTCGACTTCGCGCTCGCGCAGGAAGACTCCTCGCTGACCTCGCCCGACGTGGTGAAGTGCCTGCTCGAGGCCGTGAAGACCGCGCACGGCCCCGCCGGGCCCAACAAGAGCCCCGGCGGGATCACACTGGTCTTCTGGGTCGCGAAGTAGGTCAGCGGTACGCGACGAAGGCGTCGTAGTAGAACTTCAGCGGCCGCTCGAGGTTGTAGAGGTTGTCGTCGTCGGCGCCCGTCGCGAGGAGCGACGTATAATCGCGGATGCGGCGGTACGTGACCGGGTTGCGGTCGCGCTCCGAAGCCATCCAGGCATTACGGTCCTTGATGTACATCCACGCCCAGTTGTGGCCGTCGGGAAGCGTGATGGTCTGGAGGCGATCCGAGAAGTTCCGGATATCGAACTTGCAGTCGAGCGCCGCATTGCGGCAGTCGATGCTGACGCCCGTGGTCGGGTCGACGGCGTTGAAGTTCGCGGCCTCGGCCTTGGCCCGGAAGTACGCGAGGAAGTCGTCCTCTCGCGTGAACGTCTGCATACCGATCCACTCACGATACTGAGCGAACCCGATATTGAAGTTCTGCGAGTGGGAATCCTGCGCAAAGAGGGCGATGTTGGACTGGATGAGCCAGGGATACGTGTCGTAACCGCCGCCGAGCACCGTATCGAGCGTGTCCGCCGCCACGGTGACGTAGAACGGCGAGACGAACTCGGTGTAGGGCGCGCTGTAGCGACCGGTGATGTTCGGGTCCTGGTTGAGGACCGGCGCGAGGCCGAGCCAACCCTGAGCGGCGAACACCTTGTCGATGATGATGCCCTGGACGTTGACGTCGCCGTAGCGATCGTCGACCGACGTCGAGAAGGGGCGCTCGGCCGAGGCCTGCTCGATGATGGCCTTGTGGAGGGCAGCTGCCTGCGTGGAGCCCGCGGTGACCGAGTCGATCAGCTGCGTGCCGACCGAGTCGATGAAGGTCGCCTGGGGGATGCCCTGCGGGGCCGGGATCTTCAGCTTGCGGATGATGTCGCCGATGCCCTGGACGTCGGCCGCGAAGGGAATGAACCGTCGCGAGTCGACGATCAGGTTTGCAATACGAGTTCCGTAGCTGTTGAAGCTCTTGAACTTGTAAAACCCGCGCTGGTTACGGAACTGGTACTGCCAGTCGTAATCGTCGATCTGCGCGGCGGTGATCTGCGAGGGCGTGGCGCCCCAGTCGAACTGCTGGCAGAGCGGCGTGCGCGAGATGTCGAGGTCGTCGCAGCGGAGGAAGGTGATCTCCTTCGTGCCGTCCGCGCTGAAGCCCATGGGATCGTTCCAGGGCTCGGTGGGCGACTTCTGCCCCGAGACGCTGAGGGTGCCGAGCGCGAACGAGCTGTCGCCGTGCTTCGCGTCGTTGCCGTAGGCCCAGGCGAGGGCGCCCTGGTCGTACGGGCCCCAGCCACCGACGCCGTTACCGAACGTCGATTCGGCGTAGTACGTCGTGTAGTCCATGACCGAGCTGGAGTTGGTCGTGAAGTGGTCGCCGGCCTCGTCGGTGTAACGGGGCCAGTTGCGCTCGTCGATCGAGCCCATGAAGTTGTGGAGCAGGCCGAGCGAGTGCCCGAACTCGTGCCACATCGTCTTCGACATCTGCGCGTCGATGAAGCGCTGGACGAACTGCGTCCGCGTCTCCCACTTGTGATCGACGCAGCGGCGCGAGCCCTGCGCGTAGGCCTGCATCAGCGGGAAGGGCGACGCGAGGTCGCGCATCCGACCGAACAGGTTCTGCTCCGTGATGCGAAGCGCGCGGTGATTCAGCGTGAGCTCACGGAAGTGATTCACGAAGGTCGTCGCCGCGGCCAGGCCGGGCGCGCTGTCGGTCGCCTCGTACGGCGTGAGGCCCTTGTCGATGTCGCCGAGGACCTTCTGGAACTCGGCTTCCTTCGTGCGCATCGTCCACAGCTCGGCGGTGGACGGGCCGAACACGCCCTGGCCGCCTTCTGGCGTTACGAACGGGTTCGCCGCCGGCTCGCGGTAGACGAAGAACGGGAGCAGGTCGAAGTAGATGTCGCGGTACTTCGGATCGGGAGCGCCGGCGAAGTCGGAGGGCGCGAGGTTGCCGTACGTCGTCGAGGGCTTGTTCAGATACTGCTGGATCTTGTTGAACAGCGTCGACTGGTTGTGGTGCGACTTCGTGAAGTTCGGCGCCACGATGCGCGGATCGTCGGGCTGGAGATGGTCGCCGTTCTTGCAGGCGCCGAGGTCCTTCCACGGGTTGTCGACGGCGTTGCCGCTGTCGTCCTGCGTCGTGAGGCCTTCGCTCGCGCCGATGGTCTTCAGCAGGAAGTCGTACTGGAACGCGATCGAGTTCAGGAAGCCCTGGTTGTAGACCGTGAACATGCCCTTCACCGTCTCGCCCGTGCGGGGATCGGTGATGACGCCGGCGATGCCGAGCAGACCCTCGGCGACGCCGGGATCGGTCACGTAGCGCACGAAGCTGTAGCGGACGTCGCCGAACTCGCGGACCTGGCCGTCGGGGAGACCGTCGTTCGCCGCCTTGAAGAAGAGGCGACCCTTGACTCCTGCCTTCGCGAAGATGGCATTCGTCTGCTCGGCAATGCCGCCGGGGCCGTTGAAGACCGCCGTGTACCGCTCCGGCATCTGCGGATCGAGGTAGTAGACGACGTCCTTCGTGAGGTCGAAGCGCTGCGCGAGCTGGCGCGCCGAGAGCAGACCGCTGCTTCCGATGAGGTTCGGATCCTCGCCGGTTACGGGATCGGGCGTGAGCTCGTGCGGCGCGTACGCGGCGCTGGTGAAGTCGACGATGCCGTACTTGCGACGAATCGGGTCCTTCTCGGGGATCTCGAGCGGCTTGTACGTCTGCGTGCCGTCGAGCGGCTTCAGACGCGTCATCGAGTACATGATCGTGCTCGTGATGGTCGTGCGGCTGACCAGGTTCTCGACCGTGAGCAGCGACGCGCAGACCGGATCGTTCGAGACGAACGGCATCGTCACCTGGATCTTCCAGGAGATGTAGCTGTTCGGCTCGTCGACGTTGAAGCTGCCGGGAACGAGCGTCGCCGTCGTGTTGCCGGCGTCGATGCACTTCGCGATGCTGTCCGAGATGTAGCCGAGGCCGCTGCCCGCGCCGAACCCGGTGTCGGCGTCGAGGACGGCGACGTCACTGAGGTCGTTCTTCGCGAGCGTGACCTTGACCCACTGGCGACGGGCCCAGGGCTGCTCCTGGTTCTCCTCGTAGAAGTTCGTGGTCTCGCCGTCGAGGTTCACGCGGAGCTTGAGGTCGACGTTGCTGATCGGCCAGGCGTTGAGGACGGCGTCCGTGCGCGTGCTGTCCGGCAGCTGGTTGAGGCTGCGCTGCGACACCATCTGCAGCTTGTCGGACTCGACGCGCCACTTGAACGTGGTCGACGCGGTGGTGCCGACGAAGAAGTTCAGGCCGCTCAGCGGGTTCGGTGAAGAGACCTGCTCGACCGTGCCCTGGAGGATCCAGGGCGGGTCGGTCGCGTCGGTCTCGGGATTCACCAGCATCGCCTTGCGCAGATACTGGTTCTCGTCGAAGACGCCGTTACGGACGTCTCGGGAGCTGACGCATCCGGCGGACGCATAGAGGACGCTCGCGGCGAGCGCCAATTTCAGAGCTGAAAAGAAGTGTTTCATGGCTCGTTGGTTCCGGATGTCTCAGAGGCCGGTGGCGAAGATGTCGACGTCATCGACGACGCTGTTGTTCGCCTGGGCAGTGATGCCCGAAGGGTCGGTGAAGTTGACGATCACGCCGTTGGTGATCGACGTGACGCGAGCGAGCACGCTGCCGAAGCCCGAGTAGTCGATGATCAGGTTGCAGTCCGCCATCGCCTGCGGGTGCGCCGTGATCCACTCGAGGACGACGTCGGCGGGGGTGAACATGCGGACCTTGAGCAGATCGCCGCCCGACTTGCAGACGAACATCTCGCCCAGGAAGTCGCGCGAGTCCGCGGAGGAGAGCCGGTTGAGATTCGGAACGACAACGCCGCCCTGGAGCACGGGCACCGTTCCGATGACCGTGGAGATGGCGATGCCGGTGGTGTCGAACTCCTCCTGCTTCACGAAGCGATCGCGAGAGGAGTTGATGGGGATGTAGAACCCGGTGAAGTCCGTGGGAAGGACGTAGTTGATCGGGAACGTCATCGTCGGTCCGTCGGGGCCGGCGGGATTGAACACGGTGGTCTTCGTCTTGAAGGAGACCGTCGCCTGGAGGAGGTTCACGTCACGGGTCGCCACCGTGATCTGGTCCTGCGGTACGCTGAGGATGTTGCGACCCAGGTTGAAGACCGTCGCCGTCGACGTGAAGCCGCCGCGGTAGGGCTTCAGGATCGGCTCGCCGCTTCCGTTGCGAAGGTTCTTCCCGGTGGTCTGATCGATCGGCGGGCCGTTGCCGTCGACGTCGCAAGCGCTCATGTAGTTCGCGAGCGCCGCGCCCGCGAGGGTCAACAAGTCGGCCGACGCGCAATCGTACGCAGTCTGGAACGTTCCAGCCGGCGTCGCCGGGTCGTGCCATCCGTTGGAGAGGACGCTGCTGCCGAAGATGTTCGTCTGGAGCAGCGTTCCGTTGGCGCCGAGCGGCTGTCCAGCGGGCGTCAGCGCCCCGAGCAGCGCGCGCTCGCCGCGGAGCGGGAAGCCGTCGAACGTCAGCTGGTTGAGGATTCCGGTGATCGAATCGACGACGATCTTGAAGTCGTAGAACGGGCGGTCGACCGTCGCGAAGTCGGTATAGACGTACTCCGCACTATCGAACTGCTGATTGCCTGCACCGCCGGTATCGAAGAAGAAGTAGTTCGGGTCGATATGGTGCAGCGCGGCTCCACCGGGACCCGCGTCGAGCACGTCCTGCAGCTTCACGCCCTTGCCGACGTTGCCGCGCGCGATGAGGTACTGCGTGAGCGCCTGCATCCACAGCGTTGCGTACGCGCGCGGCTCGCGGAAGTCGTTCGGGACCGCCGAACGCTCACCCTTGCCGAGGACCTTGATGATGCGCTTGGCGGTGCCGGACCAGGTCGACACGGTCACGTCGCGAAACGTTTGAGCGCCGGGGCTGTCGTCCCAGGTCGCGAGCTGGTTGCCGGCGGGCGAGAGGCCCGATGTGGTGGTGAGCCCAATGGCGGCTTTGCCATACGCATTGTTCGGGAAGCCCGGCGCGAGCGCGACCGGGGCAGTCGTGATGTAACCCTCCATGCCGCTGCACCCGGCCGGCGCAATTCCCGCCGGCGAGACGATGCACGTGGGATCGCCGATCTTCTTCGTCACGCTCGGGTCGGCCGCGGTGAGCGCCTTCTGGACGAGGATGGCGTAGGCGAGGTTGACGAGGCCCGACGAGTGGTTGTCGGGCGCGAGGGAGGGATCCTCGCCGGGGTATTCGTTCACGACGGGACCGCTGAGCTGCTGATCGACGGTGAGCGTCTGGAGCGGGTCGTTGTCCTCGGGGCGATCGCTGTCGAGGATGCTCGCAGCCGTGTTCCCCTTGCGGATGCGATCGCTCAGAAACGTGGGGTCGATGCCGACGACGTCGATGAAATAGCTCTCGGACGAGTGCTGCAGACCCGAGAGGAACTTCGCCGTCTGGGCGGCGTTGGTCCCGGCGACGTTGCTGGTCGCGACGCAATTGTCGCGGAAGTTCTTGAACGTGGTGCCGGGCTCGGCGACGCAGTCCTTTCCGTCCACCTTTCCGAAGACCTTCGCGCCGTCCGGCTCCGCGGTGCCGGGGAGACGAGCGAGGAACGGAAGGGTGCTGAAGCCGAACGTCTTCTGGATCGGGACGTAGACGCGCGTGGGGATGTCGCGCGCGATCGGGTCGTCGATCCCGAGGTCGAAGTAGACCTGGACGAGGCCGAGCGGGAAGAACGCGAAGACGCCGTCGACGTTGCTGAGGACCTCGACGACGCAACCGCCGCTGGCGGCGCAGTCCGGTACCCCCGCGGCGGGGATCGAACCGGGCATGTAGACGCGCATCATCGCGTTGAAGAGCTTCGTTGCGTTCGCGGTGATCTGGGCGGTGTCGCGCCAGTTCCAGTGCATCGGCTGGCCGTTGGCCTGGATCGGCTTGCCCTCCAGCGAGATGCTGTACGCGACCTTCGTGACCGGGTCGGTGAAGTCCATCGTGCCGCGGTAGCCCGTCGACATGTCGAACTCGGTGACGAGGCGCGTCGAGGTGCTCCAGTTGACCTGGAGCTCGGCCTGCTCGCCGAAGAAGGTCAGGCCGGTGCCGCCGTCGTTGCCCTGGCAGAGAACGCTCTCCACCTCGTCGATGCTGAGGCCGGTGTACGTGAGGTTCTTCGTACCGTCGAGACCGGCCGCGCCGCGGACCGGCACCATCGGCTTGTCGAGCTCGTTCGCCCACACCTTGCGGCGCTTCTCCGGGGTGCACCGGATGAGCGGGCTGTTGCCCGCCGTCGAGCTCCCGAGCTTCTGCTTCGGGATGAGATCGACGGTCGGAACGCCTGCGCCCCCGTTGGCCGCATTCTGGCCGGCCGGGAGCGCGCTGTAGTTCGACGTCGGACCGTCATCGCAGCTGGGAGCCACGATGGCGAGCGAGACTGCGGCGAGGATTCCAAAGAAACGTTTCATCATGACTCCGAATCAGCCTGTGCTCAGTAGCGAGCCGTAAATGTCGCGTACAGCTCTGATGAGCGACGGTAAAACCCGTAATAAATGTGCTGCACGCCGTCGTGGAGGACGGTGTTGTCTCCGACCGCGTAGGTGAGGGCCCCCGACGTGCGGAGGCCCTTCCACACCGGAAACGAGTACTCGGCGTCGACCTCGGCGCTGTAGATCTGCTGCACCGGCTGCGACGTGAACGTGGAGTCGGCGACGGTGCCCATCGAGCCCGCGTTGACGCCCTCGACGCCGTAATAATACGTCCACGACGTCGAGAGCAGCGCGCCGACCGAGAGCTGCTTGTGGAACGGAAAGAAGTAGTCGGCCGTGACCTGGGCGGCATAGCGCGACAGCGCGTTCGAGCCGCCGCCAGCCGAGGTACGGAAACGCTCGACGTAATACTCGCCGAAGGCGTTGGCGGTGAGGAACAAAGACTCGTCGAGAAACGCGCGCTCCAGATAGACGCGCAAGCGCGGCACCGTGATGACGCCGTGCAGCTTGCTCGTGTACGAGGTCGGCGCGGTCGCGGACACGGCGATCTTGAGCAGCACGCCCTTCGACGGCGGGGTCGACGGCGACTGCGTGCTCTCACCGGTGAAGAGCGGAATGAAGCGCGTGTAGCGCGCGGAGATGTCCGCGAGCCGAAGGCCGCTCTCACCGGGATCTGCGATGAAGCGCTCGTACAGGCCGAAGTCGGCGCGGAGCTGGTCGTACGGTGTGATGTAGACCTGGGGGCGGAGGGAATAGAACGTGTAGAATTTATCCGGCGCCGTACGCCCGTCGTCGGGCTCGGTCTGGACGAACGCGGTGTGGAGCTCCGCGGCCGCGGTGATCGACCAGATCTTCGATCCCTCCTGCGCGTCGAGACGTGACTGGAGGGCGTTCTCGCCGCCCGCCGTGTCGCTGTCGGGAGCGCTTCGTCCCTCGGACCCGCCCGAGCTGCGCGGCTCGGCGGTCTGCGAGCGCTCGATCTGCACCTTGGTCGCCTCGGGAGCCGCGCTCACGACGCTCGCGCGAGCGAGGATCGCGAAGACGCTCATCCCGACGACGAAGCAACGAGCTGCCCTATACATTCGGAACTCCAGGGAACACGGCCAACGCGTGCGGGCTACGGGATACGGGCGACGGACAAACGTCGCCTGTCAATGCCAATCGGAGTTTCCCGCGGGCACTACCGACTACGTATTCGTACGTAGATTTAGCTGCGCCGGAGCTTGTAGCATTTCACACCAGTGTGGTGAAATGCGATTCGGCGAACGCGATGTCGATTTTGCTTGCTGTATACAGGCCGCACCGGTTCGATCGATGGTTTTGTCCTTGAGAGGACATGGCGTGCTGATCCAGGATGCGCGAATGAAGCGCGCCGGTCTCTCTGCCTCGCTCACGCTCGCGATCGCGACGTTCGGGCTCTCGCTCTCCACCGTCGCAGCGGCGCAAGAGGAGCCCGTGACCGCGGAGCCCCCGCCGCCGCCGCCGGCGCTCCAGGCTTCGGGTCCGCAGGTTGCGGATCGACCCTCCGAGTCGGAGAAGCCTCACCGCGAGGAAGAGGATCGTTGGCGCGCGACGCTCGACGCGGTGTTCGGCTTCGGAGCGACGCCGGTGCTTTCCCAGCGCATCGTCGGACCGCTCCTCTCGCAGGAGAGTCGGACCGCGGAGACGGCACGTTTCCAGACGACGTCGATCAACCTCGGTCTCTCCTACGAGGTCGTTTCCCACCTGCGCGTCGGCGCGCTGCTCCCGCTCGGTGCGGGCTCGCTCATCCCGAACGAGACGCGCGGCAGCACGGTGGTCGGCAACTTCACGCTCGGCGCCGAGTACGAGGGCCACGTCCGCAAGAACGTCGTGGTCTTCGCCGGCCTCGATCTCGCGCTGCCCACCGCTTCCGGTAACGAGCTTCCCCCGGCGGGCGACGTGAGCACCCTCGGCCATGTCGATCAGACGTCACTCGATCGCCGATCGCTCCTGCAGGCGATGTCCGACTCGCGTGGCCGCGAGGACACGGCGGCGTTCGCGACCGATCACTTCGGCATCGTCCCGAAGGTCGGTGCGCTCTACAACGGTGTGGAGAAGGTCGAGCTCGAGGGGTACGTCAAGTACGAGTCTCTGCACGCGACCGCTTCCGAGGGCTCCTACGAAGGCGCGGTCGTCGTCGCCGCGCGCGGCAGCTATCGGTTCCACAAGTACGCCGATGCCACGCTTCGCGCGTGGACCAACATCGCCGTCGCGGGCCCGGATGCGGCGGTCGTCATCGTCGAGCCCCAGGTCCGCTTCCACTTCGGCGCCGTCATGCCGATCATCGGCGTGGTGCTGCCGGTCGCGGGCGAGCTGACCGATCCGTACGACCTCGGCGTGCGCGCATCGCTCGCCGCGAACTTCTGAGCCGCGAGAGCGCCTTCGCGCGATCTACGCGGGCTCCTTGCGCGAGCCCGCGCACGCCTTGCCGAAGCCCTTCTGGTGGCTCGCGACGAGGCCGTTCGTCAGCGCCTTCATCTTTCCGCAGACGGAGCACTTTCCCTCGTCGGCGGTGGCTGCACCGCTCGGCTTCGCCTTGGGGGCTGCTGCCGCTCGAGGGGCGACCGCCGGGGGCGCGGTCACGGTCGACGGGTCCTTCGTGGTCGCGGTCTTGGCGACCTCGCGCTTGTCGTCGTTCGCGCGCTTGTCGTTGTCCGCGAACTGCTGCTCGCGAAGTCGCCGCATGTCGTCGATCTTGCCCATGCGGCGAGCAGACCGCATCTGCTCGCCGCTGGGAAGCGACGCGTGCGGCGAAGGCAGCAGCGTGCGGTCACGCCAGATCGAAGACGAGCACCTCGCCGCCGTCGACGCCCTCGACCTTGACCGTCGTCTCTGCGGTCAGCGACGCGCCGTCGCCGGCCGAGAGCTCGCGATCGTTGACGCGCACCTTGCCACGCGCGACGTGGATCCAGGCGTGGCGCCCGGCGCGTAGCGGGAGCTCCGCCGCCTCGCCCTTGTCGAACAGGCCCGCGTAGAGCAGTGCGTCGCTGTGCACCGTCACGCTTCCGTCGCGACCATCGGGTGACGCCACGAGGCGCAGTCGTCCGCGCTTGTCCTGCTCGCTGAAGGCCTTCTGCTCGTAGCTCGGCTGGATGCCGTTCTTCTCCGGCATGACCCAGATCTGGAGGAAGTGAACGCCCTGGTCGGTCGATGCGTTCTTCTCGCTGTGGCGGACGCCGGTGCCGGCGCTCATGCGCTGCACGTCGCCGGGCTTGATGACGGAGCCGGTACCCATCGAGTCCTTGTGCTCGAGACCGCCCTCGAGGACATAGGAGATGATCTCCATGTCGCGATGCGGATGCGTCCCGAAGCCCTGCGCCGGTGCGACGCGGTCCTCGTTGATCACCCGCAGCGCACGGAAGCCCATGTGGGCCTCGTCGTGGTAGTCCGCGAAGGAGAACGTGTGGTGGGAGTCGAGCCAGCCGTGCTGGGCATGTCCGCGCTCACCTGCAGGTCGAATGGTCATCATGGGTGCCTCCGTTGCCGTCGAAGAAGCATCATGAGGCCGTTTGCCTATCTGCGGAACCGGCAATCCGTTGACGATGATCATCTGCTGGTGAGATGGTTGTCGCATGTACGATCCGGTCACGCTCGACCAGCTCCGCGCGTTCGTCGCGGTGGTCCAGGAGGGGAGCTTCTCCGCGGCGGCGCGAAAGCTGAAGCGCGTGCAGTCCGCCGTCAGCACATCGATGGCGAACCTCGAAGCCCAGCTCGACGTGGCGATCTGGGATCGCTCGACCAAGGTGGCGAAGCTCACCGACCAGGGCAAGGCCGTGCTCTCGTCGGCGCAGCGAGTCCTCGACGAGGTGGACGGCTTGAAGCGGCTCACCGCCGGGATGGCGAGCGGACTGGAGGCCTCCGTCTCGCTCTGCCTCGACGCGCTGTTCCCGCTGAGCGCGCTGATCGATCTGTGCACGGCCTTCGCGAAGGAGTTCCCCGCGGTCGACCTGCGCATCGACACGCAGGTGATGTCGGCGGTGTCGGCGCGCGTGCTGGCAGGCATGGCCACGCTCGGGGTCGCCAGCCCACGAGGCCTCGCCCCCGGTCTCGAACGCCAGTCGCTCGCGGCGATCCGCATGGTGCCCGTCGTCGGGCCGAAGCACCCGCTCGCCGCGCACAAGGGACCGATCCCGACGAAGCGCCTCGCCGATGCCATCCAGCTCGTGCTCTCCGAGCGGAGCGATGCGGGGGTCGCCGACCAGGCGGTGCTCTCGCCGCGCACCTGGCGGGTCGCCGATCTCCACACGAAGCACATGATGCTCCGGGCCGGGCTCGGCTGGGGAAACCTCCCCGAGCACGTGGTCCGCGACGATCTGCGGGCGCGAAGGCTGGTCGCGATCCGGCCCGCGGCGTGGGGCAAGGACGAGCACACGCTGCACCTCTCGGCGATCTACCGCAACGACACCACCTTCGGGCCCGCGAGTCGCTGGCTGCTCGAGCAGCTCGCGATCTTTTGCAAGCGAGATGCGGGCGTGTCGCCGCGCGGCGCTTGATACCGTCGAGTGACGCGATGCGGCTCGTCCTCGACACCAACGTCATCGTCTCGGCGCTGCTGAAACCGGCGAGCGTACCGGGGCGCGCGCTCGCGGCCATCTGGTCGACGCGCGCGATCGTCCTCTACGACGCCCGCATCGCGGCCGAGTACCGCGACGTGCTGCGGCGGCCGAAATTCAAGGCCATCGCAGCCGGCCTCGTCGACGGCTTCCTGGAGAAGCTCACGGCCTGCGGAGAAGAGCTGGGCGTCGTGCCGGCGTGGAGCGGGGCCATGACCGACGACGACGATCGCATCTTCGTCGAGGTGGCCCTCGCGGGGAACGCGCAGGCCGTCGTCACCGGCAACATCCGCGACTATCCCGTCGGTCTCGGCTTCGAGGTCCATCCGCCGGCCACGTTGCTCGCGCTGCTCGAGCGGCTCGAATGACCTCGCCGCGCTACTGCTGCTCGACGATGCGGCGCACGAGATCGTCGAACTCGGTCTTCATCGGCAGGTCGTAGCTCACCACCGCGCGACGGCGTGTGGTGGTCACGGGCGCGCCGGTCTTCGGGTTCTCGCCCACGTGCGGCTCGTCCTTCCAGAGGACGCCGATGCCGCGCCGCTGCCACGCCGGCACGTCGTTGAAGTTGATGCCGGCGCGAAAGAGCATCTCGTTGCGATCGGCGACCGACACGCCCTTGAGCTGCTCGGTGGCGGCGTGATCGTCGAGCCCCTGGCGACGGAGCAGCCAGTACGAGTGGCCGTTCAACGCATTGCGGGCCGCGTCCTCGTGACGCCAGCGGAAGTAGTCGACGACGGTCTCCGCGTCGGGGAGCTGCGAGATGCGGGCGTCGAACGCGCCGAGGCTGCCGAGGGCGAGCGAGAACTTCGCGCTGGCCTCGCCGGCGAGGACCGAGAGGTACTTGCGGAGCTTGCGACCGAAGAGCGATTCGTCTCTCTTGAAGAGGAGCGACATCTCATCGCTCTGCGTGTAGCCGAACAGCACCGAGAAGCCCGAGGACGTGACGAGGTGCTCGAGCGTCGCCACCATGCAGTCGCGAAAACGCGTGTCGTAGGGCGCCTCGAACGTCTGAAGGCCCTCCTTTCCGCGGGTCAGCTGCGAGAAGGAGCGGCCGTCGATTCGCGCCACCATGTGCAAGCCGGGCAGCACGCAGTGATCGTGGGCGGTCTCGTACACCCGCATGCGACGATCGAGCTGCTCGAACTTCATGGCGCTTCGGCCGAAGCTAGCATTTTCGACGAGTTGAACGAACGCCGGGCGCGCGACGTGCGACAATGGGAGGACCGAAAGGGTGTGAGCCAGCCATGAATGATCCGAAGAATCCGGCCGCGAGCGGCGGCGGCGCAACGAACGAGAAGCGGACGCTCGTCGAAGAAGGAACCCGCTTCAAGGGCTCGCTCACGTCGACCTGTCCCATCCTCGTGCAGGGATCGATCGAGGGCGACATCGAGGGACCGTCCGTCACCGTGAGCGCGACCGGCGCGGTCTCCGGGAAGATCTCGGCGGGCGCGCTCAAGAGCGAAGGGAAGATCGCCGGGGACTTCGACGTCGACACGGCGCAGCTCGCCGGCGCCATCGAGAACAACACGGTCATCAAGGCTGGTGCTCTCGATCTCAAGATCACCGTCCCGAACGGCAAGCTCCAGCTCACGTTCGGCTCTGCGGGCCGCGACGGATCGCGCGGCCGCTCGTAATTCGCTCGTCATCAGGATCGCGCACCGCGCCGGGGGGCTCCTACCTACCCGTGTCTATTCTCTCGACTGAATGGCCGTCCAGCAGGGTGCAGGATGGCGGTCATGAAGCCGACCGACCATTTCCTGGGTGATCGAGTGAGCGTTCGTTGCCGCCGGACCTTTCGGCCGGGGGAGAACGACACGTCGTGGCTAGGGGGGACCGTCATCGCCCGCGACGCCCAGGAGCGCCGGATGCGGTACGTCGTCCAGCTGGACGACAACCGGCGCGTCGTCGCCTTCGACGAGGACGTTCGGCGCTTCACGCTGGCGTTCGAGATCTACGAGACGCTCGAAAAAATGGCCTCGTGAAGCTGGCGCGCACCTCTTCAGGTGCGACGCATGCCCGACGACCGCACCATCTGCTCCAGATCACTGAAGCGTTGGGCGAGCGCGCGGACGAGGGCCCCGGTCCATCCCGAGAGACCCAGTCCTTCGTTCATTGTCGTCTGATCCAGCACCAGGACGGTGACGGCATCGAGGGCGACCACGCTCGCGGCCCGTGGCTCGAAGAGAATGAGAGCCATCTCCCCGAAGGCCTCGCCCGGCTCCATCGTGGCGAGCGTCTCGTCGATGCCTCCGACGGTCCGGTACGCGCGGCACCGCCCCGCCACGATCATGTACGCCGCGTCGCCCTTGTCACCCTCGCGGAAGATGATCTCGCCGGCCGCGAACGACTTCCTCGGCAGATGCATGCCGCCGTGGAGGAACGCGCGCATCGCCTCCTGGAGCTCCGTGATGGTCTGGTAGCGGCTCGCCGGATCGGGCTGCGTCGCGCGCTCCGCGACGGCACGAATGCGTCGCGCCACGCCGAAGCGCTCGCATGCGGTGTCGATCGAGATCACCTTTCCGGCGACGGCGAGCTCGAGCACCCGACGCGGATCCGTGGACGCGCCGTAGGGTCCTTGCCCCGTGAGGACCTCGAAGAGGAGAGCGCCGACGCCGAAGATGTCGGCGCGCTCGTCGACCTCCTTCGGCACTCCGCGCGCCTGCTCGGGCGCCATGAAGTCAGGCGTGCCGACGGGCCCCCTCGCGTTCATCAAGGCGCTAGCCCCGGACGCCGGCTCGGACCGAATGAGCTTCGCGAGCCCCCAGTCCATCAGATAGACCTGGCCGAAGTCGCCGACCATGATGTTGGCGGGCTTCAGATCGCGATGAATGACGCCGCGATGGTGGGCGTACGCGAGCGCGTCGCACACCTTGAGGAGGATCTCGATCCCGCCTTCGACGCGCTCGATGGTGCCGGGCGCGCGCTGGTCGAGCCAATCGCTGAACGGGCTGCCTTGCACGAGCTTCATCGTGAAGTACGGCACGCCGCCCGCGTCGACCGCGAGCTCGTGCACCGGGACGATGTTCGGGTGCTCGAGCTGCCCGGTCATCTGCGCTTCCGCGATGAAGCTGTCGCGGTAGAAGGGCCGCGTCGCGTAGCTCTTGTCGAGCCGCTTCAAGGCCACCTGGCGGAGCAGGTTCAGATCCGCGGCAGGATGAACGTGGCCCATCCCTCCGCGGGCGAGCTCGGGCCCGACGCAGAGATGCGGCGGGGTGGGTATCTTCTCGGCGGCGATCGTCTCCGCGGAGAGCGCCGACGTGGCGGCTACCGGAATCGACTCGATGACGCGGACCGGCTCGACGCGCGGTTCGAGAAAAGGATTGCTCACGTGTGGTCTCCCCCTCGTTGACGGAGCGCGCGCGAAGCGCAGGCGCTCGGGAGCCACAGCTTATCGCGACGAGTCGGTCAACGTCCCGACGATGCGGCTCGTTCCGGGATCGATTCGCCGGCCTTGATCCGGGCGTGCTGGCCGTCCACGGGGGCGGGACGCTCGCCGGCGAGGACGCCCTTCACGGCTTCGAAGACGTACCGAATGCCCTTGGAGCCCGCGTTGTCCCAGAGCTCCGCGTCGTCGACGCTCACGCGGATGAGAGCGATCGACGCGTCATCCTTGCCCTCGGGGAACCACACCTTCCACATATCCTTCCAGAGAGCGCGGATCTTCTCCCGATCGCGCACGATCGTGGCGTTGCCGCTCAGCGCGACGAACTTCCTCGACGCCTGGAACGTCGCCGAGACGCGCGGGTCGGCGGCGATCTCTTCGGCTTTCGGCGAGTCGATCGAGGTGACGAACCAGACGCACTGCGCGCCCTCGACGCCGGCGACCGCCATGGGTCGCGCATGCATGCCCTCATGGTGCCGTGTGATGAGCATCGCCGTATCGAACGACTCCAGCAGCTCGTGGAGATGCTTCTTGTCGTCGTTCGCGTCGTTCGCGTCGTTCGCGTCGTTGGTGTCGTGGCCTGCGTTCTGTCCCATGCACCGGCACGAAGCGAAGACCGTGCCCAGCGCGGCTCAGGTGAACGCCGGGACCGGGAGCCGGTGCTCGGTCGGTCGCGCGTCGGCGCCGCTGGCGCCCGCGTGCGCTCGCGCTGCGCGACGTCGCGACGCCTCGGGTCCCGACGCGGCGAAGAACGGCGCCATGACGTAGATCGCGGGAAACAGCGTGGCGACGAAGGTGCCCACCATGATGGCGAGGATCGGCGCCGCGGCAACGAGCTGGAAGACATCCGCAGGCTCGAGCGCGCTGCGATGTCGCCGGGTTCGCCGGCCATCGTCGGCGAGGAGGCCGACGAGGCCGGCCGCGGCGAGCGCAAAACAAGCGATCGCCGCGATGCGCTCGAGCTCACCTGCACTGCCGAGCATGAGGCCGTCGAGCCCGATGACGAACGCGCCCACGAGCCCCATGGCACAGACGATGAACAGCATGGCTGCCCTCCCGCGGTCGGGACGCGTGCATCAGCCATTCCACGCGGCGCAACCACGAGTAACGCGCAGCGCATCGGCGAATCGAGCCCGACGCCTGAACCAACGCTTCGCGCACCGTGCGCGCTGCGAAGCACCGACCTCAGAGCATCGCGTTCGGAGAAATCACGCCCAGCGACGTGAGGCACGACGGCGCGCGCGCGCGATCGACACAGACGCGAGCACCAGCAGAAGCGCGACCGCAGCCGAGCCATGACCCACCGGGCGGCCCGACGTCGAGCAGCCGCCGTTGTCGACGGTCGCAGGACCAGTCGGTATCGAGTACGCCTTCGCGTAGCCCTGGATGAACGGCAGGTAGCGGTCGATGCGCATGTCGCGGCCGTACGTCGAGCAGTTCGAGTCGCCGGATGAGGTGAGCCCGATGACCGCCTCGTGATCGCCGATCTTCGCGACCGCCGGGCCGCCGGAGTCGCCCACGCACGTCTGCGCCGGGGCGGGTCGGAAGCGGAAGTCGTCGTCGGTGTACGACGTGATCGCCGTCGTGCCGCTGCGCTTGCGGAGCTTGCCCGTGCCAGCGCCGGCCGTTGCGCCGAAGCCGATGAGCCGGACCTCGAGCCCGATGTACGAGTCGTCGAACTCCTTCACGAAGATGTTGAGCGGCGCGACGGGCGCCGTGCTCGCGAGACCGAGGACCGCGATGTCGTTGACGAGGGTGTCCTCGTCGAAGTCGGGATGCGCGCGCGTCGTCGTCACGTCGATGAAGGTGCCCTTCTTCGAGGACGGATCGGAGCCGAAGTACACCTGCTCGGGGGGCGTCGGGATCACGCAGTGGGCGGCAGTCGCGACGACGTTGTTCGTGAGGAGCACGCCGGTGCAGTAGACGCTTCCGTTGAGGAGGAGAGCGACCACCGCCGGGTCGGCGTTGTCGTCGTCGCCGTGGACGATCGCTTGCTGCGACGTGCCGAGGGTCTCGCCGCTTTCCTGGCCGACCGGCGCCGCACACGCCGCGCACGCGACGATGACCGCGAGGACGAGCATCTGGATTTCGCGGGGCAACCAACGGGCGTTCATGAGGAGGTCCTGGCGCGCGGAGGTCCTGGCGCAGCGTACGAGCTGCGATTGTGCACCCCGCGTGCCGCGCCGGCATGGCGCCAGCAACGCGAAATCACGGGGAATTTTGCAGCGTCCCGGATCGCCCTTGCGCCACGCTCGCCGGGGAGCGGCCTTATCGGGGTGCGAATACGACCGCAGCGTACATCGGCAACATCGGCGCCGCGCGGGTCACTTTCGCCGGCACGCGGCCCTCACGCTCGCGGCGGCGTGGTCGTCGCACGAGAGCTTGGTGAACGTGCCCTCGGGCGCCGCGAGGTCCTCTTCATAGACGCAACCATCGTTGATGCCGACGTGGAACCAGCCGCGGAACGCCTGCCGGTCGTCGCAGCTCGTGAACATCTTCACGGCGACCTTCGTGTCGCCGCCCTCGGGAGGAAACGGCATGAGCCCGTGGTTGCGACAGCCGGCTCGCTGCTCGTCGAGCGTGACAGGCTCGGCGAGCAGCGCTGCGGCCTTCTGATCCTTCATCACCGCGCCCGCGGCAGCGCCGATGCACTCGACCGCGAGATGCTCGGCGAGGTTCTCGTCGGTGGTGAGGTCGCTCTCCTCGACGATCGTGAAGCCCGACGCCGAACGCGCGAGCACGAGGTACGACGCATACGTCCTCGACTCGCCCTTCGCCGTCGACAGCTTCACGAAGCGCGCGCGAACGCGACCGCTTGGCTCGTCGGTGACTGTCACCTCGCTGGCGATGCTCTGCGTGAACGTCGGATCGGCCTTGAACGCCGCCGCCTTCGCGGCGAGGCACGCCTTGCGCTCGAGCGGCCGGCCATAGAAGCGAACGTGGTCCGCGTAGAGCTTCGCCAGCGCATCGAGATCATGCGCGGCGAGCGCGTTGTTCCAGGCGAGCACGGCACGGGCGGCGTCGCCGAGAGGCGCGGCCTCGTTGGGGCGCGCGGCTTTCGCGGCATCCCGCACCGCTCGCCTCGCGGCATCGACGGAGGACGTCGTGACCGTTATGCCGTCGTCCGCGGCGCCGTCGGCGAGCGGAGGCGGCGGACGCGACCGCGAGCACCCGAGCACCAGCGCCACCGTCAGCCCGGCCTGGAGAGCGAGCACGAGGACCTTCATCGAGCCGAACGCTAGCGCATCGGCGCGGCGATGCCGCACAACGCGCACGGATCGCGCCGTTCGTCGGCATTCTTGCAGTCTTTGCATTCTACACGGAACGCGTGGAAGCCCGGATCCTCGGGAACGGTCTGCGTCCGCGCCTTCGCTGCGCGCTTCCCCTCGTAGACGACCACCGCGGGGACGTAGGCGTTCGCGGTGAGCAGCTCGCTGCCACAGCGGAGGCACGCGACGGGGAGCGGGAAGTCGTTCTCGGACTCGAGGGCGCGGGTCACGCCGCCCTCGGCATCGCAGCGCGAGCAAGCGGTCGCCGTGTAGAGGTCCTTCTTGCACGCGTCGCACGCGATGCGGAACGTGCCTCGCACGAGCTCCTCGCCCTTGTAGCCCCATGACGGCGCGCCGTAGGGCTCACCGCCGAGGATGGGCAGACGCTGCGCGACGATCGACTCGACGACGAGCTTCTTGGCTCCGCACGCACGACACCCCGCATCGACCAGGGCGGTGAAGGCTTCTTCGGTCAACGGCATGGCGCCGGGGACCATGCCACAGTTCAGCGCTTTGCCGGCGGATCCTCGTGCACGATGATGCGCGTGCCGGAGCTGTCGTCTCTGCTGAAGACGCCGTGCCATCCCTGCGGCAGCGGCGGATCGCTCCACGCGAAGAGCGTGCGCGCGTCTTCGGGCGCCATGTTCACGCAACCGTGGCTGCGCATGCGACCGAAGGAGTCGTGCCAGAAGGCGGCGTGGAGCGCATAGCTGCCCTGGAAGTACATGACCCACGGCACGTCCTCGATCGAGTACGGCCCGTCGGAGGCCACGTCACCGTCCATGGTGGTCGTGACGTGCTTCTCGCGGATGCGATAGCTGCCGGTCGGCGTCGGGAAGTCCTTCTCCTTGTCCTGCGGGTTGCGGCGACCGGAGGAGATGAGCGTCGCGAAGACCGGGCGTGTTCCTTCGAACGCGACGAGCGCTTGCCGCGTCAGGTCGACGTCGATCCACTTCTCGGCCGCGCGGAGATCGGCGGGGAACGTCGGATGGGCGCGCGTCAGATCCATCATGCGCACCCAGAAGCCCGCCGTCGTCCGGTGATAGGTGACGCCGGACACCGTCGCCTCGCGTCCGTCGAGCATGACCGCGCTGCGCTTGGGGAGCTCGGCACCCCACGTGACCTTCTTGCCGTCGTCGCTCACCTCGAGCTTGCGCGCGAAGCCCACGCTGACGAACGCGACGGTGCCAGCACCGGGCGCGCCTCCGCCGTCGCTCGCGTTACTGCCGGCGTCGGGGGCTGCCGTGTCGTCCACGGGGATCGCCTCGAACCAGCTCCCGGAGTGCTTGGTCACGCCCGGCTGCACCATGATCCGCTCGAAGGGGACGGCGAAGCCGAAGGACGTGCGCCACCACTTGGCGCCGTTCGAGTTGAACGAGCGATCGAGCGCGAGATAGAAGCCGCGCGCCATCGTACGCACGAGCACGCCCCGACCCTTGAGCTGCTTCAGCTTCGGGCGACCGGCGTCGACGCCCGCATCGACGGGCCCGCTGCCGCGATGCGCGGGCGTCGCGGAGGGGCTCTCCTCGCCCTCGCCGGCAATCTCGGTCTTGTCGGTCTTGTCGGTCTTGTCGGTCCTGTCGGTCTCCGCGGTCGCGTCGTCGGCGGTGGGCTTCGGAGGCGTGAGCCACGGCTCGTACTTCTTGCGCTCCTCGGTGGGGAGCACGCGGCGGTAGAGCGGCGTGCCGTCCGAGAGATTCACGCCATAGCGATACGGCATGCCCGCATCGTGATCGGGCTGCTTGGGCGCGAGCCGGATCCTCGGGCTGGTGAGCTCGGTGGTCACGGCCTTGCCGCACACGTAGCCGCCCACCTCGAGCTCGAACCAGCCCTCCTTGCAATCCTCGTTCACGGTCGGCCGGTCATACGCTGCCGCGAGCGCGCCGTGACGCAGGTAGCCGATGCGCTTGCTGCCCTTGCCGCTCTCCGGCCACCACGGGATGTCGATGACCGAGGTCTGCGCCGTCGCCGCGAGCCTGGTGAGCACGCCACGACCCGCGTCCAGCGACGCGTCGTCGAGCGCCGCCGTCGCATCGCCATGGCCGGCATCGGGCGCGGCGGCCGGCGCTGCATCGATCGCCGCGTCGGGTGAGCTTCGCGCGCACGCGACCACCGCACACGAGGCCCCTGCGGCCAGCGCGACGAGCGCGAGGCCGGCGAGCCGCCGATGGAGGAGGAGAGGGGAGTGCGCCAGCGTGGCGGGCACATACCGCGGCGCCCCTCCGCTTGCCAGTGTCGGCCCATCGCGCGAGCGGAGCGACGTCCCCGTGATATCGTCGGCATCGATGCGGTCGACGATGAAGACGTGGGCTTCTCGGCTCGTTCTCGTCGCGCCCCTGCTCGCCCTGACGACCGCGGCGTTCCTGGCGTGCGTCGGATGCGGTGCCGGAGCGCCTGCCGCGAGCGCGACGGCCGCCGGCGGCGGCGGCGCCGGCAGCGGTGGCGATACTGCGGCGGAGCGATGCCTCGCCGTCGCCGGTGCCAAGCGAGCACGCCGGCCCGACGAGCCCGCGAAGGTCACCGCGCAGCACGTGCTCGTGAAGTACGCCGGAGCGAAGAAGGCGCCTGCCACCGTCACGCGCACGCGTGAGCAAGCGTGCCTCCGTGCCGAAGAAGCGAGAGCCAAGCTCGAGCAAGGCTCGTCGTTCGCCGACGTCGTGAACGCATACAGCGAGGAGCCCGGAGCCGCGACGCGCGGCGGTTCGCTCGGCCCGATCGAGCGCGCGCACGTCGTGCCGCCGTTCGCGGATGCAGCGTTCGAGCTGCGCGCAGGCGAGGTGAGCCACGTCGTCGAGACCGACTACGGCTTCCACGTCATCCTTCGTACGGAGTGACGGAGAGGAGCCATGTCCACGAAGCATCCGCGCACCATCCCGTCGCTCGCCGACGTCTCGAAGGACATCTCGGGCCCGCTGCCCGTCGGGTTGCTCGACGAGTGGCTGGCCGGCGACCGGAGCCAGGAGGCAGCACGTGCGCTGCTCGCGCCGTTTCGACGCGAAGGCTTCGCGGTGTCGTCCGACACCGCGGGTCTGACGAAGATGACGCAGGAGCGGGACCTCCTGGAGGTGCTGTGGCTCGTCTCGGAGCCCAAGCAGATCATCCACGCCGTCGGCAAATCGATCGGCGGCGAGGCGATCGGCGTGTGGTCCGCCGACAACACGGAGATGTTCTATCCGGCGGCGCTCGGCGCTGATGCCGTGGTCGACGCCATGGTCGAAGCGCAGATGCGCATCGCCGAACGAGCCTCGGTCAAGGTCGGGCTCTGCATCCACGCCGGCGTCTTCTACGAGATCGGGGGCGGCCTCTACGGGAGCGAGGCGCAGGTGGTGGAGCT
>JAYTZB010000308.1:0-2735 GCA_043742085.1 Polyangiaceae bacterium | reverse complement strand
AGGATGCCGCCGAGCACCGCGACGCCGGCGAGCGTGGCCGCGAGCTCCGACGAGGCCTCGGGGAAGAGGCCCATGCAGAAGCGCAGGTACCCGTACGTGCCCATCTTGAGCATGACGGCGGCCAGGATGATCGAGCCGGCGGTGGGCGCTTCCGTGTGCGCGTCGGGGAGCCACGTGTGCACCGGGAACATCGGGACCTTGATGAGGAACGATGCTGCGAACCCGCAGAACAAATAGATCTGGATGTTGCGCGGGAGGACGATGCGCTGGAGCTCGAAGTAGTCGAACGACGTCGGCCCGCCGGTGACGCGGCCGTACGTGTACGCGAGGTACAGGATGGCGGCGAGCATCAGCATCGAGCCGGTCATCGTGTAGAGGAAGAACTTGAGCGACGCCTTGATGCGGTTGGTGCCGCCCCAGACCCCGATCATCACGTACATCGGGATGAGCATCAGCTCCCAGAAGACGTAGAAGAGGAAGAGGTCGAGCGCCACGAAGGCGCCGATCATGGCCGCCTCGAGGAGCAGGAGCGCGAAGCACCAGTCCTTGATGCGCGTGCTCACCGAGCCGAACGACGCGTAGGCGGCGATGGGGACGATGAACGCGGTGAGGATGACGAGCCACAGCGAGATGCCGTCGAGCGCCACGTGATAGTGGATGCCAAAGCGCTCGATCCAGACCACGTCCTGGTTGAAGTGGTACGTGCGGCCCATGTCGACACGCATGAGCGGGATGGTCGCGAGGAGCGTCCCGATCATGACGAAGAAGGTCGTCGCCTTGAGGAGCCGCGGCGACTGGCGGGGCAGGAAGAGGATGGCGATCGCGCCGGCAAGCGGCAGGCCGATGAGCCACGAGAGGATGGTGCCCGACTCGGTCGACGGGGCCGCGAGATCGGCCTCGGTGACGACCGCCGCCGAGCTCGGCCACATCCGCATCATGAAGATGGCGAAGAGCGCGGCGATGACGGCGAGCGGGAAACGAACGCTCCAACCGCGGCCGCGCGGAACGAGCGCGCCGACCGCGGCTGCGATGAGGACCGGAACGACGGCGCCCAGCGTGGCGTTGGCCGCGCTGAACGAGGTGCGGTCCTTGTCGCTCGCGCCGAGCAGCTGCGTGAGCGCCACGACGACGATGATGAGCGCGAGCGCGAAGAACGTCGGTCCGATCCAGGTCGGACGACCGGGCGGCGACGAGCGCGGGGAGGAGACGGGCTGAGAAGTCTTGGATGCCATGTCGCTCACCGTTCTCCCAGCTCGAGCTTCACGGGCTTTTCGACCTTCGGTCGCGACATCGTCACTTCCTTCGCCGGCGTCGGCGGGAACAGCCAGCGCACCACCGGTAGATCGAGCGCGTTGCTGAACGAGTTCTTCACTTCGACCTTCACCGTCTTGGAGGTGCCTTCGTCGAGGTGGACCTTGAGGCTGTCACCGGGTCCGAACTTCTCGTTCTGCGGCGCGCCCTTCGCGTCCGGGAACCAGCGGTAGCCGTAGCCGGTGCCGGGCGCGGCGCTCACCACGTAGTCGCCGTTGCCGAGGTCGGCGACGGTGGCGTCGGCGTGCGGCTGGATGAAGAACCAGCCGACGATGGCGAGGCCGAGGACCATCATCGCCGCGTAGACGTGGACGACGCCGTTCTGCACGACGCGGAGCACCGTGCCGAGCGCGGCGACGATGAGCGCGGTGAGCCGCGCGATGATGAAGTCGACGAGACCTTGATCGACCGACGCGGCGGTGTCTGCGAGCGCGTCCACGCCGACCACGATGCTGCGGTCGTAGACGTAGTCGAGGCCGACCGCGCGCTCCTTCACGCAGTGGTAGCCGAGCCAGATGCCGCCGAGCACGAGCGCCCACGGAACGATCATGTGCGTGGTGAAGGCTTCCTTCGCGTTCACGCCGAGGATGACGCCGCCGAGGACCACGAAGATGACGCCGCTGAAGCCGGCGGCGAGCTTGGTGGCGCCGCTCAGGTACGCGGCCTCGTGCTTGCCCTTCTGGACGACATACGCCCAGTACGCGACGTAGGTGCCGACCGCGAAGGCGAGGAACGCCGCCACCGTCGAGATCCACTCGCGCGAGTGCATCGTGTGCTCCTCGGGGAGGTGGATGCCCTTGGACGCCTCCTCGAAGACCGGCTCGAGCCAGTGGTCCATCGGGAGGAAATCGAAGTGCGGGCTGATCATCTTGATCATGCCCGGGTTGAAGAGGCCCGCGACGATGGCCGCGGTGCCGAGGATGATGAGCGGGATGGTGATCGCGCGCGGCGACTCGGCCGGCGGCGGGCCCGGCATCGAGAGGTCCTCCTCGTGATGGTGCCCGTCGTCCTCCCCATCTTCATGGTCGGCGTGGCCGTCGTCATCGTGCGCTGCGTGGTGCCTGCCGCTCTTCGAGAGCAGCTGCGACGGACGACCGATGGTCCAGCCGCGGAAATCCCCGAAGAACGTCATGAACACCGCGCGACACATGTAGAATGCAGTCAACGTGGCGGCGACCACGCCCATGCCCCAGAGCATCCAGCTCATCCAGCCGGGCGCCTGCCACACGTCGATGTGCCGGGCGGTGAGCTGGCTGGCGTACGGATTGACCGGCGTGTTGACGAGCGCGTGCGCGAGGATCTCGTCCTTCGAGAAGAAGCCCGAGGTGAACGGGAAGCCGATGATGGCGAGCGTCGACGCGAGGAAGGCGCCGAACGTGAGCGGCATGAACTTGCGCAGGCCGCCCATGTTCCGCATGTCCTGC
>JAYTZB010000307.1:0-3823 GCA_043742085.1 Polyangiaceae bacterium | reverse complement strand
GAGTCGTACGCAGGCCCCATGGAGTCCGCGTTCGACTCCGGCGTGATCATCATCGCGGGGTCATTCAGCACATCGCGAAACAGCGGAATCAGTCTCTGGATGATGGCGTCCATTGCAGATCTCCCTCCATTGGATATGCGTGCTCATCGTGCGAGTGTCGCCCGATATGCGAAGTCGCCAGACCGCCGCATCGCCCTCTTCGTCCGCTCGAACGAAGCCGAGCGACTCGTAGTGGCTTGCGACCATGACGTTCTTCGCGCTGGCCTCGTAATAGCCAATCAAGACGTCGATGCCGCGATGGCGCGCAGCGTCCACGAGCGCATCGAACATGGCGAGCTCGAGACCGCGCTTCAGCACGCGGCAGCTCATCAGCCAGGCCTCGATGCGGAGCTCGTTCGCGCGCTGGCGACCGAGGATCACCGTGACGAGACCGTTCTCGCCGAAGCGGTCGCTGAGCTTGCCGTAGAGGCAGATGCAGTCGCCGTCGGCAGCCATGTGCTCGATCTGCGACTGCGTGTACCGCCGCGTCGTGAGGTTGAACTGGTTGGTCTTGTTGACGAGCTGCGCGACGCGGTCGAAGTAGGGCGCCCGGATCGCTCCGATCTCCGCCCTCATGTCGAGGGAGTCGAGATAGGCGTCGTAGTCGCCGGTCGACACCGCGGCGCTCGTCGAGGCCGCTGCGCGTAGCTCGTTCTGCCTCAGATAGGCGGAGCGCTGCAGGTCCTCGATCCCCAGCGTGAACGGCTCGAAGTAACCCTCGCGATCGAGCACGTCGGCAAACGCGGTGACGTGCGTCGCATCCGGGACCGCGACCTCCGGCACCTCGCGACGCACGAGCGCTTGCTCCGCGGGGTTGTCGTCCACGAAGACGAGCGCATCGAGCCCGATGCCGAGGGCTGCTGCGATGGCGCGCAGGTTGTCGGGTTTGGGCTCCCAGTTCGCGACGAACGCGCTGAAGTCGTCGACCGAGAGCGCGCTGTCGGGGTGCGCGAAGCCGGCCCGCGCCGTCGCCGCTTCGTTCTTCGAGCACACGGCGAGGAGGACGCCGCGCTCCTTGAGCGCGAGGCAGTAGCGCTGGAACGAGAGGAAGGCCTCGCCCTCCGGCGTCTCGTGACCGAGTCGCAGCGCCGGGACGCCCTCGTCCCCGATGACGCCGCCCCACAGCGTGTCGTCGAGATCGAGAACGAGGCATTTTCGGCTCTTGCCGAATGCAGCGCGGACGATCTTCGCCACACCGTGCGCGACGCGTGCGCTCCCTTCGGCGGTGAGCGCCATCCGGTAGTGATGCCAGTGACGCGCGCTGGCCCACGATGCGAGGCCGACCTGGGCTGCGAGGGAGTGGATGTCCACGACACGCAGGCGCGGCGTACGACGCGCGTGCTCGGCGAACGAAACATTGAGCCGGGCGACGAAGCTCGATTTGCCGAAGCCCACCGTGGCTCCGAGGTGGCCGAGCGGCTCGGTTGCTGGCGGGTCGAAGTTGTTCTGCACGAGGACGCAGTCGGTGCGAGCCAGGACGCGGCTCCACACCGCCTCGAAGCGACCGACCTCGAGGGCCAGCGCGGCATCGACGACGGCATCGTCGTCGAGCAGCTTCGGCCAGCTCGCGATGTTCCGATGTGTGGTGTGCACGAACACCACGTCGGGCGCGAATGCGCACAGAGCAGCGTCATCGAGGACCGCTTCTTCGTACCAGCGGTCGTACTCGGAGACGTGGAACGTGGGCCGGATGCCCGCGGCGAGCAGGAACAGCTCCAGGAAGTCCCGGATGTCCGCGGTCGTCGATCCGCCGAGGATCGCCACCTTGATGTCGATGAAGGGCCCGCCCGCGAGCAGCTCCTCCCGCAGCCCGCGACGCTTGCGAGCGATGAGCGGGACGTCGAAGGGATAGCGCAGCATGTCGATGGTCATGTCGGTCTCCCCGCGCCGATGGCGCTCAGTAGTTGAAGGTCCAGCGCTGCGGATCGAGCAGCACGAGCTCGGAGTAGAGGGTGTCGATGTCCTCGCGCCTTCGTGACGAAGAGATCGCAGGGCGGTAGAGGCGCGGCTGGCGAAGCGTGTACGTGGGGCAGCCGAGCAGCGGCGCGTCTGCGGTCATCCGCGCGTCGACGATGCTGAAGAGCGTGCGGTGCGCGCGCAGCAGGGCCAGCTGCATCGCGCCTGCCAACCGCCGGAACAGCGATGCGTTGGAGCGGTAGTAGACGAAGCTGGTCGCCAGGCGGCGAAGGCGCGTCCTGCCTGCGACGACGTAGCTGTAGTCATTGGAGCCCGCGAACACGAGATGCGTGCACGGATAGCGCCGATGATCGTGGAAGACGCGAAGGTCGTCGTCGGAGAGGAGACGCGCGATCGTGGCGTGATCCTCGACGAGCCGATAGCCGCGTGCCGGCCGCTGCGGATAGAGCGACGGGATCACTACGAGCTGCTTCTCGAGATCGCGGAATCCCATGCGCTGGAACACCGCGCGCGTGAACGGCGTCGGGCTCAAGTTGAGGATGGTGTGATCTTTCAGCGCGAACATCGGCATGAGCAGCTGCAGCCCGCCGCTCGAGCGATGCGTCTTCTTCACGACCCAGGACGTCACGTTGCAGAACGCTTCGCCGCTGCGACGACTGAAGATGGCGCCGAGGAAGCCGATGATCGCGTCTCCGTCGCACAGCACCCAGCCGCGGTCCTTGCGATCGCCGGCGTCGAAGTCGTAGTCGAACAGGCGGCGCCAATCCGCTTCGTCGAAGCCGGGACCGAACTCGGTGAGGACGTTGCGGATGTCGCCGAACATCTCCATCGTCGCGGGCCGCACCTGCAGGCTGGATCCCATGAGCGAGCGAAGCTGCAGCTCGCGTGCCCCTGAGCCGGACACGAAGGGACCCGACGTTCACGTGGTCGCGTTCGCAGTTGGCAGTCTGCGAGCTCGATCGATTGCGAATCGTCGGCGGGTGGCCCGCCACGACGGGCAGGCCGCGCGCGAGCGGAACGCCAATAAGATCCGGGTAATATCGGTTTGGCACAAAACGGAGTGATGGCACATCGTGGGCGATAGAATGGGCAACGCGCGGCACACGTCGCGCGGCGACCCCGAAAACATGAGCGCTCAGCCCGCGTTACCGTCGTTCACGATGCCTGCCCGCTACGAGGCGGTGGCACGCCTAGGCAAGGGCGGCGGCGGTGAGGTCTGGGCGGTTCGCGATCGCGTGACCGGGATCGAGCTGGCCCTCAAGGTCCTCGCCGAGGACGCCGGCGAAGGCGAGGTGATGGCGCTCGTGCGCGAGGCGGTGACGCTCAGCGGCCTCGAGGGCCTCGGCGTGCCGCGTGTCGTCGCGTTCGGCCGCCTGCCCGGGAGCCCGCGACGTTTTCTCGTCCGCGAGCTCGTCGACGGCAGGAGCCTCGAGGATGTGATGGAGAGCGGCGACGGCGAATGGCTGCGCCCCGTCGCGTGCGCCGCGGATCAGCTCACGGTCCTTCATCGCGCGGGACTCTTTCACGGCGACATCAAGCCGGCGAACGTGATCGTCGGCGACGACGGCATGGGCACGCTCGTCGACCTCGGGCTGGCGACACCGTGGCGTGAAGGTGGCGCGCGCGCGAAGGGCCTCACGCCGAAGTATGCGGCGCCCGAGCTCCTCGTCGGCGATCCGCTCACCGTGCGTGGCGAGGTCTACGCGCTCGGCGCGACCCTCGCGGACGCCGTCACGGCACGTGGCAGCGAGCTGACGAACGCGACACGCGACGCGCTGAAGCGCATCGCGAAGCGCGCGACCGAGGAGGATCCGCAAGCGCGCTTCCCGAGCATCGACGAGCTCGCGAGCGCCTTGAAGAGCGCGGC
>JAYTZB010000306.1:0-3004 GCA_043742085.1 Polyangiaceae bacterium | reverse complement strand
AGGTACTTCGGGAGCTTGAACGCGACGATGAGCGCGACGCTCCAGGTGAGGAGCATCGACGCTGCGAGCTTTGCGGCATTTCGCAACGCCAGGAGGCCTTCGCGCCGCGTGTGCTCCCGGTGATCGTGATCCTCGGGGGGCCCGACCGAAGCCTGCGGGGGCTGGGGAAGGCCGGGCGGGCTGCTGTCCGAGGTCTCCCCGTTCATGGACCGCTGCACCGTATCAAGTTCGTGCCGACAAACGCTACCGCGTCGCCCGTTTAGCGCTCGCGCGGGGTCGTAAGCCCGCGTACCATCACCGCGTGCAACTTGCGCCGGGCTCCCAGATCGGGGTGTACGTGCTCGAGTCGTTGCTGGGTTCGGGCGCCTTCGGAGTGGTGTGGCTCGCGCATCGGAACGACACCAAAGAGCGCGTCGCCATCAAGGTTCTGCATCCGGAAGCCGCAGTTTCGCGCGAGAGCGTCGAGCGCTTCCGTCGTGAAGCCTGGGCTCTCTCGCGGCTCCAGAGCCCGCACATCGCGCGGATGTACGAGTTCCTGACCGGCCCGCCGTTCGGCATGGCCCTCGTCATGGAGTACATCGAAGGCGAGCTCCTCAGCGACGTGCTCAAGCGCGCGCGGTTCTCGGTCGAAGATGCGACAGGGCTCGGCATCGGCGTCCTCAGCGGCGTCGCCGAGATGCAATCGATCGGCATCATCCACCGCGACATCAAGCCCGAGAACATCATCCTGCGGCCCAACGCCAACGGCTGGCACAGCGTGATCTTCGACTTCAATTTGAGCCGGGTGAAGAACCCGAACGGGAAGATGAGCAGCCTCACCTCGATGCACGCTGCGATCGGAACGGTGCCCTACATGGCGCCGGAGCAGCTCCTCGACGCGCGCCGCGTGGACGAGGCCTCCGACGTGTACTCGGTGGCGACCATCCTCTATCGCTCGGTCGCCGGCGCGCTCCCGTTCGACACCCGGGAGAGCCTCCGCGAGAAGCTCCAGCAGGAGGCGCGACCGCTCTCGACCGGCCGCGACGACGAGGTCGCGAAGGGCTTCGAACGCATCGTGGGCAAGGCACTGCGGCGTAGGCCCGCGGAGCGCTTCAAGAACGCACAAGAGATGCTCGACGAGCTGACCGCGCTGGTGACGGCAGACCCGTAACCATCGTAAAGTCGCGGGTCAGGTGAAGAGCTCGACATCGCGCGCACGTCTGTGGGTCGCAGCGGCTGCGCTGGCGTTCTACTTGTTGTTCATTCTCCGAACGAGCTTCGCGATCGGAGGGACGCGGTACTTCGTCCTCTTCGAAGACGCGATGATCTCGATGCGCTACGCGCGCCACCTCGCCGATGGCCACGGCTTCGTGTGGAACATCGGAGAGCCACCCATCGAGGGATTCACGAATCTCTTGTGGGTGCTCTGGATGAGCGTCGCTCACAAGCTCGATCTGTCCGAGTCCAAGATCTCGCTCTTCATCATGCTGAGCGGCGTCGCCATCATGCTGATGACCGGCTTCGTGACCGCGCGCATCGCTCGGAAGATCACCAACCTTGCATGGGTGCCCGTCGCGGTGCTCGCGGCGACGCTCTTCGACTACCCGCTGGTCTTCTGGACGCTGCGCGGCATGGAGGTCGGCGCCCTCGCGCTGCTGGTCTACACGCTGCTCTGGCTGGTGCTCGAGAACGAGGACGAGTTCAGCCTCCCGCGCTCCATCGCGATGGGCGCGCTCACCGCCGGCGCGCTGCTCTTGCGCAGCGACTCGGTGGTGCCGGTCGGCCTCATCTGCCTCTACGGCTTTCTCACCACGAAGAACAAGCGCTGGCTCTTCGCGGCGTGCATCGGCGTGTTCGCGCTGGGCGCGGTCGGCGGGCAGACCGTGTTCCGGAGGTCGTACTTCCACGAGTCGCTCCCGAACACGTATTTCCTGAAGCTCTACAAGATCAACCCGCTGCATCGCATCAAGCGCGGCGCCTTCGTGGCCCTCGAGGTGCTGGCGCTCCACCTCGCGGTGCCGATCAGCATCATCTTCGCCAGCGTCACCGGCCTCCGGAAGGACTTCTACAAGGACGTCCAGCTCCGGCGCCTCGTCCTGCTCGGCACGCTCTTCCTCGGTCAGATCGCCTACGCCACCTACGTGGGCGGCGATGCGTGGGAGTGGATGCTCTACGCCAATCGCTACATGTGCATCGGCATGCCGGCGCTCATCGTGCTGGTGGCGGTGGTGCTCGCGCGTCTCGTCGAGGCGCTCGGTCACCGCGAGGTGAGGAGCGCGAACGACACCAACAGCGGCTTCTTCGTGCGCCGGCTCTCGCTCGGCCTCATCCTCTGCGGCTTCACGCTCTTCGCGCTCAACGTCTACGCGAAGATGTTCCCCGAGACGGGCATCGCTGCCACCATCACCTTCAGCAAGATCGCGGTGGGCATGGGCGGCGCGTGGGTGTTCCTCGGCGCGCTGCTCCGCTTCAAGGATCTCAGGGAGGGCGTGGCCGACGGTTTCGTCGCGCTGCGGCGGCGCTTCGCGAGCCAGCGCACGCTCGCCTCGGCGGCGATCGTGCTCATGGCCCTGGTCTGGCTGCCCGCGCACTTCCTGCCGCTCGCGCGCTGGGCCGGCCAGAATGCTGCACAATACAAGGATGAGGCGAACTACACGCGCCTCGGCATCCTCATCCGCGAGACGACACCGCCCGAGCTCCGCATGGCGGTGGCCGCGGCCGGCGCCACGCCGTACTTCGCCCAGCGCCCGACCGAGGATCTCCTCGGCAAGAACGACAGTCACGTCGCCAAGCTCGCGCCGCGCGGCGTCTTCTCGCCCGGCCACGACAAGTGGGACTACGAGTACAGCCTCGGCGAGCGGAACTCGGATCTCATCGTCGAGACCGTCGACGTCACGCCCGTCGACGAGGCCTACATGGCCAGCCTCGGCTTCGAGACGCTGCCCAACGGCATGCGCCTGCGCGGCAGCGCGCCCGTCGCTCGTCGCGACGTCATCGGTCGCGACATGGTCGACGGCGACACGCT
>JAYTZB010000305.1:0-5236 GCA_043742085.1 Polyangiaceae bacterium | reverse complement strand
CGAGGTGAAGAAGATCGAGACCGCCGACCTCGGCCTGGTGGGCGAGATCGTCGCCGTCCGCGAGCAGGCCATCGCGCAGGCGGCGCAGGCCGGCATCCTCCCCATCGTCGCGCCCCTCGGCGAGACGTCCAAGGGCCAGATCCTGGTCGTCCACGCCGACGCGGTGGCACGGGCCATCGCGCTCGCGCTGAAGCCGCACAAGGTGGTGTACCTCAACGAGCTCGGTGGCCTCACCGACGACGCTGGCACCATTCGGTCCGCCGTGAACCTCGCCGAGGACTTCGAGGAGCTCCTCGCCGACGCCACGATCGGCCCAGAATCCCGGCGCAAGCTGGTCGAGATCAACGCGCTCCTCCAGGAGCTTCCGCCGACGTCGTCGGTGTCCATCACGTCGCCCGAGCACCTCGCGAAGGAGCTCTTCACGCATCGCGGCGAGGGCACGCTCGTCCGTCGCGGCGAGAAGGTGACCTGTCACCAGGACTGGGGGCTCATCGACACGCCGCGCCTCAAGGATCTGCTGGAGCAATGCTTCGGCCGCGCGCTCGACGACGGCTACTTCCTCGAGAAGGATCCGTATCGCGTGTACCTCGCCGAGTCGTACCGCGCGACCGCCATCCTCACGCTCGAGGACGGCGTCCCCTACCTCGACAAGTTCGGGGTAACGAACGAGGCGCAGGGCGAAGGCATCGGCGGCTCGATCTGGCAGCGGATGCGCAAGGAGAACCCGAAGCTCTTCTGGCGCTCGCGCGCCTCCAACCCGATCAACCCCTGGTACGCGCAGAACGCGGACGGCCTCTACAAGACCGACAAGTGGTGGGTCTTCTGGTGCGGCATGTCCGGCTTCGGCGAGATCCAGCGCTCGGTCGAGCGTGCGCTCGCGATGCCGGCGACGTTCCACGATCGTCCGAGCGCGGCGGCGCCCGTCGCGGCGCCCGTCACGCCGGCGAGCCCATGAAGACGCTCGGTCTGGTCGGGGCGCGCGGCTACGTCGGTCGCGAGCTGTCGGCGCTCGTCGAGCGTCACGGCGACCTCGACCTGCGTCTCGCGATCTCGCAGCGCGACGGCAAATCGCCGGGCGACGTCGCCGGAGCGCAGCTCGACGTCTACGTGCTCGCGCTCCCCAACGGCACGAGCGAGCCGTACGTCGAGGCCATCGCGAAGGCGCGCCCCGACGCGGTCGTCGTCGATCTGTCGGCCGATCATCGCAGCGCAGCGGGATGGGTCTACGGCCAGCCCGAGCGGAATCGAGCGCTGCTCCGGGGTGCACGCCGCATCGCAAATCCAGGGTGTTACGCGACCGCCGCGCAGCTCGCGCTCGGGCCGCTCGTGCCGCTCCTCGAGGGACCCGCGAACGTGTTCGGCGTGAGCGGCTACAGCGGCGCGGGCACGACGCCTTCGCCGAAGAACGATCCCGAGGCGCTCCGCGACAACCTCATGCCCTACGCGCTCACCGGGCACGTGCACGAGCGCGAGGTGACGTCCCAGCTCGGCCATGCCGTGTTCTTCGTGCCGCATGTAGCACCGTTCTTCCGTGGTCTGACGGTGACGGCGTCGACGGCGCTCGCGCGCGCTGCGACCAGGGGCGAGCTCACCGCGCGCTACGTCGAGGCCTACGGCAGCGAGCCGCTCGTGCGCTTCCAGGAGGAGATCCCGCTGGTGCGCGACATCGTCGAGAAGCACTACACCGTCATCGGCGGCCTCACGCTGTCCGAGGACGGACGTCACGCGGTGGTGGTGTCGACGCTCGACAACCTGCTCGCCGGAGCGGCCACGCAGGCGCTCCGCAACGTGAACCTCGCCCTCGGATTCCCGGAGAACCAAGGCGTGCCTGGCCTGGCTGACAGATCGGCGATGGGAGCTGAGCGATGACGCGCGTGCTGGTGATCGGTCCTGGTCCCACTGTGATCGGCGAGGGCGGCGAGCTCGACGCGGCGGCCAGCGATGCCGTGCGCGCGCTGCGCGGCCGTGGTCACGAGGTGATCCTCGTCACGTCGAATCCCGCCACCGTGGTGAGTGATCCGGCGCTTGCTGATCGCACGTATCTCGAGCCGCTCGACCTCGGCACGCTCCGCGCCGTCATCGCCGCCGAGAAGCCCGCGCTGGTGCTGCCGCTCTTCGGCGGCGCGAAGGCGCTCGAGCTCGCGCTCGCTCTCCACGACGACGGCACGCTCGCGCGCGCGGAGGCTCGGCTCGCCGGCGTGTCCGCGAAGGCCATCGGCGCGGCGCTCGCCGATGCCGCGCTCGCGCCCGCCAAGCGCGCCGCCCTCGGCGGTGACGCGCCGGCGTCGGCGGCGGCGTGGTCGACGTTCGAGGTGGTCGCCGCCGTCGACGAGAGCGGCGCGTTCGTTCCGATCTGCACGATCGAGAGCCTGGACCGCGCGAGCGTCCACCCCGGCGATGCCGTGGCCGTCACCCCGCCCATCCACGCACCGGCGACGCTCGTCGCCGAGCTCCACGAAGCGGCGCGCGTCGCCATCGCCGCCGCCAGCGTCCTCAGCGGAATCGCCACGTGCGAGCTCGCGTTGCGGCGCAGCGACGACGCCATCCATGCCATCTCGGTGACCATCGGCGCAACGCGCTCCGCGGCGCTGGCCGCCCATGCAACGGGCTATCCCGTGACCGACGTGGCGGTCGAGCTCGCGCTGGGCGGCACGGTCGCACGGCCCGCGCCCGAGCCGCGCGGCGTCGTCGTGCGCTGGCCACGCTTCGCGTTCGAGACGTTTCCCGATGCGGACGCCGCGCTCGGCGCGCATCGCAAGAGCCTCGGCGAATCGCTGGGCGTCGGCGACACGCTCGCCGATGCGCTGCGCAGCGCCGCGCGCGGGGTCGACGACGGGCTCGCCGTCGCCCGACCGGTGAAGCGCGGCTCGGCGGCGCGCGCCCGTTCGAGCAAGAAGGTCCTCGTCCTCGGTGCGGGTCCCAGCCGGGTCGGACAGGGCACCGAGCTCGCCACGTGCGCGAGCGAGGTCCTGGTCGCGCTGCGCGAGATCGGTCACGTGCCGGTGTTCCTCGATTCGAGCGTCGAGTCCACGGCGGTCGCCGCGCACGTCGCCGATCACGTCCACATCGAGCCGGTCACGCTGGAGCGCGTCCTCGCCGCGCACGACCGCGATCATGCGGCGGGGGTGATCGTCCAGGTCGGCGGCGACAACGCGCTTCGTCTCGCAGCCGAGCTGGCGGCGCGCGGCGTCCACGTTTTCGGGTCGTCGCCGGCGGCGCTCGCACGCGCCATCTCCTCGGCGGACGACGCCGAGCGGACGGGCAGCGCCGCGCTCGACGAGGCCATCGCGATCGACGTCGACGCCGTATGCGACGGGCGTCGCGTGGTCATCGCCGGCGTGATGGAGCATCTCGAGCCGGCGTTCGTGCACAGCGGAGACGCGGCGGCGATCCTCCCGGCATTCACGCTGAACCCGGAGGTGGTCGCGCGCGTCGAGGACCGCGTGCGCGCGATCGCCCTGGAATCAGGGGTGATCGGCCTCCTCGGCGTCCGTCTCGCGGTGGCTGGTAACGACATCGTCGTGCTCGAGGTCGAGCCGCGCGCCGGTCGCACCTCGGCATTCGTGACGCGCGCCACCGGCTTTCCGCTGGTCCGCATCGCCACCAAGGTGATGCTCGGCAAGACGCTCGACGACCTCGGCGTGAGCGAGCGTCCGCTCCCGCGTCACGTCGCGGCGCGCGAGCGCGTGTTCCCGTTCGAGCGTCTCGGCGTCGACCCGGCGCTCGGCCGCGAGATGCGCTCCACCGGCGAGGTCATCGGCCTCGACGACACCCCCGCGCGTGCCTACGCCAAGGCGCTGCGCGGCATCGGCATCTCGCTTCGTGCGCCGGCAAGCTCGTCGAGCTCGTCCAGCGTGCGCGGCGTCGCTGGCGCGCAGTCCGCTCCGCGCGGCGTCCTCTTGTCCGTGAGCGAGCGCGATACGTCCGCGGTGGTCGACCTGGCGCGGCGCTTTCGCGCCATTGGCTTCGAGGTCCATGCGCTCGGAGACGTCCGCGCGGCGCTCACCGCCGCCCGCGTCCCCTTCCGTGACGCCGGCAGCGATGACCTCGGAGAGGCCGGCGCGCGCGAGATCCGCGCGCATCGCATCGCCTTCGCCGTCGTGACCGCGAGGGGCGACGGGGAGATCGCACGCACGCGCGCCCTCCGTGCCGCCACCCTCGAGGTGCACATCCCCTGCTTCACGACGCTCCGCCTCGCGCGCCTCGGCTGCTCCGCCCTCGAGGAGGACGCGACCCCGCGGGTCCACGCGCTCCAGGCCTGGTACGCCGCCGACGACTGAGATCGCGACGCGGTCAGACCGCGGCGCTGCGTGCGGCTGCCGAACGCGACGCGTTCGCGGCGTCCGGCACGGCATTCACGTCGAGGACTCCGGCGAACGAGCTCCGGTACGACCACGCCAGGTAGACGCCGAGCAGCACGATCAGGATCGGCAGAGGAAGCCCCGACGGCGCAAGGAACAGGTGGAACGCGAAGATGTTCACCACGATCGGGGCGAGCACCGTGAGCGCGAGAGGGACGAGCCGTCCCGACAGGAGCAGCGCTCCCACGATGACCTCGGTGCCCTTGATCAGCGGGAACATGTATCCGGTCGCAAAGAGGGCGCCGCCGAACGCCGCCGGCGGACCGCTCATCGGCGGCTGGGGCAGGAAATTGAAGAATCCATTCAACCCGAACACGAAAAATATCACGCCCAGCAGGACGCGCGCGGCGATGGTCACCTTGGTCTTCATGGCAGAGCCTCCAGTCTTCCTATTGTGATGCTGCTTCCTTTAAACAAGTTTCGACCCGACGCCGGTTTTTTTTCGCGGGCCGCAGCCCCATACTGAGGGCGTGGATCACGAGCACGGCCTCTGCGCGACGTACCTGGCGGCGATGGACGTGCTCGCCAAGCCGTGGAACGGCCTGATCATCGCGGTCCTGGAGGGCGGCCCGCTCCGCTTCAGCGAGCTGAGCGCCGGCCTCCCCGGCATCGGCGACCGCATGCTCGCCGCGCGGCTCAAGGAGCTCGCCGTCCGCGGGCTGGTCACCCGCAGCGTCGAGCCGGGGCCTCCCGTGCGCGTCGCCTACGCGCTGACCGACGTCGGTCGTGGCTTCCGCGACGTGGCCGGCGCGATCCGGCAATGGGGACAGGCGCTGCTCGCGGCGCAGGAGCGACCGGCGCCCAAGCGCGTCCGCCGCAGCGGCTGACGTTGCTCGTCGCGACGGGTCCAGCGGTCGCGGCATCCAACGACGGCC
>JAYTZB010000304.1:0-2361 GCA_043742085.1 Polyangiaceae bacterium | reverse complement strand
GACCCCACGCGCGCGTTTGCCGCTGCGCGACCGCTGCTCCGCTCGAAGGAGGCTGCGGTCGCGGCTGCTGCGGTCGAGGTGGTCGGCGGCATCGACGTCGAGGCGCGCATCGAGGCGCTCATGGGCGCGGCCGATCATCCCGATCACGAGGTGGTGAAGCTCGCGCTCGCGCAGCTCGCGAACACCGGCGACGAGCGCGCGCTCGCATCTCTCGCGCGTGCCATCGAGCACGAGGCAGAGTCCGTGCGCAGGTACGCGGCCGAGCTCCTCGGTCACGATCACTCCGCGGAGGCCGAGAGCATGCTGCGCGCGCGGCTCGATCGCGAGCGCAGCGCGGAGGTGCGCAACGCCATCATGGCGGCGCTCTCGGCGCGACCCGAAGGCGAGGCGCCGACTTGAACCGACGGCTCTTCGGCGCGCGGCCAGGGGGCGAGGCCGTCCTCCGCGCCGACGAGTACCGGCTCATTCGCGATCTCGTGAGCGAGCGCCTCGGCATCTGGTTCGGTCCCGACTCACGCCTCTCGCTCGAGCGACGCCTGCGCGAGCGACTGACCGTCCGTGGCCTCGCCTCGTATGGCGACTACTACCAGCTCCTCAAGTACAGCCCGCTCGCGCACGACGAGTGGGAGGAAGCCTCCGAGCTGCTGACCACGCACGAGACGTACTTCTTCCGCGAGGACTACCAGCTCCGCGCGTTCAAGAACGAGCTCCTCCCGTTGCTCGCCGAGCGCAACAAGCAGCGGCGTCGTCTCCAGGTCTGGAGCGCCGGCTGCTCGACCGGCGAGGAGGCGTACACGATTGCCATGCTCGTGCTGGCCAGCGGGCTCTTCGATGGGTGGGAGGTGCGCGTCTACGGCTCGGATCTGTCGAAGAAGTGCATCGCCGCTGCCAGGCGCGGCGTCTACGGACCTACCTCGTTCCGCACCACGAACGACGAGGCCAAGCGCACCTGGTTCACGCCGACAGGCAAGCCGGATCCCGCGGCGACCGAGTCGCTCGGAGTGTCGCCGGCCGTCCGCGCGCTATGCCATTTCGGGCAGATGAACCTCCTCGACGAGGAGCGAACGCACCTCGTGGGACGTTGCGACGTCATCTTTTGTCGCAACGTTCTCATCTATTTCGATAGCCCGAGCAGGAAGCGCGTCATCGAGATGTTCCACGAGCGGCTCGTCAACGGCGGTGTGCTCTTGCTCGGTCATGCCGAGTCACTGTTGAATGTCTCGACTGCGTTCGAGCTGTTACACTTGAAGGAAGACCTCGTGTATCGCAAGCCGATGGCTCATTCTGGCGTGTCCCAACCGTGAGCAAGCCTCCCATCCGGCTGCTCGTGGTCGACGACTCGGCGTACAACCGCCGGAACATCGCCGACGTGTTCGCGACGTACTCGGAGGTCGAGGTGGTCGGCAAGGCGGCCGACGGCGAAGAGGCGCTGCGCCTTGCGTCGCTGCTCAAGCCCGATGTCATCACGCTCGATCTCGAGATGCCGCGCATGGACGGCTTCACGTTCCTGCGCATCCTCATGTCGCGCCAGCCAACGCCGGTGATCGTCGTGTCGTCCTACTCTCAGAAGGAGAACGTCTTCAAGGCGCTCGAGCTCGGCGCGCTCGACTTCGTGGCCAAGCCGACCGCGCAGATCTCGCCCGACGCCACCGATCTCCGCGAGCAGATCCTCGAGAAGGTGCTGCTGGTCCGGCAGCTCCGCGCCAACTTCACGCCGCCGGCGCCGATCTCGCGTCGTCAGGCGAGCGGCAACTTCTCCGCCGACGGTCGACCGTCCTTCCCCGACTCGACGTCGATGCGCGCGGCGAGCGCGTACATCGCGCCCAAGCACGTCATCGCCATCGCGAGCTCGACGGGCGGTCCGTCGGCGCTGCTCGAGATCTTCTCGAAGATCCCGCTCACGAGCACCGCGGGGATCGTCGTCGCGCAGCACATGCCCGACAAGTTCACGCGCACCTTCGCCGAACGACTCGACAAGCGCGGCGCCGTACGAACGAGCGAAGCGGTCGACGGCGATCGCCTCGGCAAGCTGACCGGCTTCGTCTGCCCGGGTCGCCAGTGCATGGAAGTGCATCAAAATGGGCTCGAGCTGAAGATCGCCATCGGCGTTCCCAAGCCCGATGATCGCTACGTACCGAGCGCCGACCGACTCCTCAAGAGCGTCGCCGCCGCGTGCGGCCCGCGCGCCGTCGGCGTGATCCTCACGGGCATGGGCGACGACGGCGTCGAAGGCGCGCGCGCCATCCGCGACGCGGGCGGCCTGGTCGTCGCCGAGTCGCAGGAGACCGCGGTCGTCTACGGCATGCCCGGCGCCGCCGTCCGCGCCGGCATCCCCTCGAAGGTGCTCCCCCTCCCGCAGAT
>JAYTZB010000303.1:0-5594 GCA_043742085.1 Polyangiaceae bacterium | reverse complement strand
CGGAGGTGGCGAAGACCGAGGCGAAACCGGACGTCGCTCCGGACGGCAAACCGGTCGTCCGTATCCCCGCAGCGGTTCCTGCGAAGAACGGCGCTACGGCCGACGACGCGAAGCGCGGTGGCGCCACGAAACCCGCGAACTAGCGGTTTTAAGCGACCTTTTTACGGTGGGGGTCGAGACTCGCAACGCCGCGACGCTCGTTTCGGCCCTGTTTGCGGTAAGGTCGGCGCCCGATGAAGCTCTATGTCATGCGCCACGGACCCGCTCAGGACGACTCGCCGTCCGGGCGTGACGCCGACCGTGCGCTCACCCCGTCGGGGCGTGAGCGCGTGGCCGCGGTCGCGAAGTCGATGCTCGCGGAGGGGGAGGCGCCGTTCTCGATTCTTTCCAGCCCGCTCGTGCGTGCTGTCGAGACCGCGGAGGTCGTCGCTCAGGTCACTCACCTGTCGCGTCGTGCCCGCGAGGATCAGAAGGCCCAGCGCGCAGGCGCCACGGGCGAGATCGAGATCCGAAGGGAGCTCGGGATGGGGACGGAGAAGCTCGCCCTTCTCGCCGAGCTCGTGCGTGCAGGCCGAAAGCGCGTGATGGTCGTCGGCCACGAGCCGGATCTGTCGATGCTGGTGATGTCGCTCGTGGGCAAGGAGCTCGAGGGCGGGATGGGAAAAGCCATGGTCGTCGGCGTTAAGCTGACCGCCGATCCGCGCGTCGCCGGCCTCGAGTTCCGGTCCTCGCTTCGATTCGTGCTCGAGCCGAAGGCGCTGACCTGGCAGCGCGACTGACCACCCCTTCGTAGGGTGGTCGTCGCAACCCGGTCGCCCCGAAGGGCCCCGGATGGAAATCCGTGCGCTCTACACGGGGCGATCTGCCCCGCACCGAGGCTGCGTGAGGGGCCGCTTGCCCCGGGTCAAGGAATGCCGCGTAGGGTCATCCATTTCGAAATACGGACACGAACTTACATTGGATCGGGGGCGCTGGCCTACGTAGCCAAGTACCCAGAATCATAGATTAAAAGTGCCTTCCTTGACAGTCGAACCCCTGTCCCTTACCCCCAAGAGAGACGAACTCCCATGAGCGCTCGAACCGGGTCGAACATCGAAGCTTGGCTCGCCCCCAGGTGGTCCCGAGGGAGCGCCGCGCTCGCTCGACCGGCGGTCTCGGCCGCCGCGATTCGGATCCCGGAGCGGGTCAGCGCCCAGCTCGCGCTCGTCTTCCCGACCGCGTCCCCGCAGCTCTTCATCCATGAAGGCGCCCGGCAGGCGCTCGAGCGGAAGCTCAAGGCGGCGAGCCCCGGCAGGGTGGTCATCCTCTCGATTACCGACAACCGGCACTCGATCATCTCCCACTCGATGCGGCACGGCGTCCTGCACGCGCGCATCCACCACATGTTCCTCGACGCTCCCGGCCGCGTGGTCAACGCGCTGGTCCGCTACGTCACGCGCGGCGACAAAAAGGCGAGCATCCTCGTCGGGAACTACATCGAAGCGAACGGCGCCCGCCTCGCGCGCCGCCGCCCTCGCGCCATCCCGCTCTTCGCGAAGGGATCACACCACGATCTCCTCGCGATCTTCAACGAGATGAACGCACGCTACTTCGACGGCGCATGCCACGCGCTGATCACCTGGGGCAAGAAGCAGCCGCGGCGCAGTGAAGGCCCTCGCAAGGCCATCCGGCTCGGCAGCTACAGCAACCTGGAGCGCCTCATCCGCATCCACCCTGCGCTCGATCGCAAGTGGGTGCCGCGCTACTTCGTCGCGTACGTCGTCTACCACGAGATGCTCCATCACATGATCCCGGCGGCGCGCGGCAGCATGCACGCGGGACGCGGCGCGAGCCTCGCGGCAGCGTCGGCGAAGGGGCTCGCTTCGCGTCGCGTGCTTCATCCGCCGGAGTTCCTCGCGCGCGAGCAGCTCTTCCGGAAGTACGACCGCGCGCTCGACTGGGAGCGACGCCACATCACGCGAATGCTTCGCACTTCCTGAGCTGAGTGAAGCTCCCCGCGACGTGCCGTGAGCGGCGGCGTCGCGCTGCGCTGCGTGTGGTAGCCTCGCCGCCGCGAAACGCTGCCGCGAACGCGGCCGGCGCTCGCGAGGAGGTCGCTGCCATGAGCTCTCGATCCGTGCTCGTCTCGCTCGTCGGATCCCTCGCTGGGGCTCTCGTCACCGTCGTGTCCGCCGGCTTCTTCGTGGCCTGCGGATCGGGCGGCGCGGCTGCCGGTGCCGGTGTCCCAGCCGCTCCGGGCGTGGCGTCAGCGAAGGAGGGGAGCGACGCCGGCGCCGCGACGAGCGCGCAGGGCGGTGGTGATGCCGCGCCGGCGCCGAAGCCGTTCGCTGGCTCGGCCGCCGAGGCCACCCAGCTGATCGGTGCTGCCGTCGACAAGAACGCGGCCGCGGTGCAGAAGTGCGTGGTCGAGTACCGCGTGCGGAAGAATCTGCCCCATGAGCGGGTCACCATCTCCATGGGCATCGATCAGGAGGGCCGTCTGCTCGGCGCCACGCTCCCCAAGGGCAAGACGGACGGGCCGCTCTCGGACTGCATCCAGGCAGCCCTCACGAACGCTGCGTTCCCGCGGAGCCACTCGGGCGTCATCTCGATCACGAAGAGCTACGAGGAGCTGGTGCAATGACGCTCCGGCCGCCTGCGCCGCCGCTCCCTTCGCGATCGCGCGGAGCGACAGCGGCGCTGGTGGCTCTCGCCGCGTTCGCCACGCTCGCCGCGCTCGGAGCCTGCGGTGGCGCCCCGATCAAGCTGACCGGCGTGACCGAGGACCTCGGCGCCAAGCGTCCCATCGTCAACGCGATGCCGCAGGCGGTGGTCGGGCACCTCCTCGGCTCGATCGGCGAGCGCACCATCGGACCGTTCCTCGCGCGCATTCCCAAGCAGGGCGGCGTCGTGGCGTGGGTGACGCCGGCCGAGGGCAGCGCGCGACGCGTGGTCGCCATCCCGCTCACAGCCGTGGGCGAGCCGCGTGGCGCAGCGAAGACCATCGCGACCGTCGGCGTCGACACCACGATGCTCGTGGTTCGCCCGACGCGCGGCGCGACGCCGGGCGTGGCGCTCGCCTGGACCGTGCTCACCGATCGCGGCGAAGCGCTCTGGGTCGTGGTGGTGGGCGACGACGGCGTTCCGCGCGGCAAGGCCGTCGAGCTCTCGCGCACCAGCGATGACGTGGTCTGGGTCGACGTCATCGCGACCGACGCCGGCGCGGTCGTCGTTTGGACCGAGGAGACGCGGGGCGGCGACGCCAACGTGCTCGCGGCGTCGCTCGACCCCGACGGCAAGGTGCGCGGCGTCCCGACGCGCATCGCGCACGGCGTCGCAGGTTGGCACGCGCTCGAGCTGCCGAAAGGCGTCGGCATCTCGACGGTCGCCACGGCCAAGGGCGCGAAGGGCGGCGCGCTCTCGTTCCAGCGCCTCGATCCCGATGGACACGCAGCGGCACCGCCCGTCACCATCGTCGCAGCGCCGGTGGTGAGCGGCGACGTCGAGGTGGTCCGCGCCGCGGGGCGGCTCGTCTTCGCATGGACCGATCGCACCACCGAGGACCCGTCGGTCGTCGCCGCCGCGCTCGGCGATGACGGCAAGCTCGAGGCCGCGCACAAGGTCGTGGAGGCGCGCGGCGGCGCTTCGCTCCTCGGCCTCGCGTCGGGCCCCGCGGGCACCGCGATGCTGTGGGAAGCGCCCGCGCATCACACCAGCGACGTGCGACGACTGTACTCTGCACGCATATCACCGAGCCTCGGCATCGAAGGCCGGCCGTCCTCGCTCGAGATCACGGGACGCGCAGCTCCGGAGCTCGTGGCCACGGATAGCGGCTTCGCCATCCTCGCACCGCTCAAGGACTGCGACGCGGCCTCGCCGCGCTGTCCCGACGCGGAGATCGTTCCCACGGTCATTCGTACCGACGCGCATCTGGTCCCGGTGCAACGCGAGCCGTTCGGGTTCGGGACCGATCCCGCATCGATGGCGTGGGGAATGACGTGCGATCGTGACGTTTGCCTCGCGCTCGCGGCGTCCGGGTCGGCGCCCGCGCGCGTTCGTGCAGCCGAGGTGCGGACGCGCGTGAACGTCAAGGCTCCCGCCGACGCTGCCGTGGCCGACGCCGCCGCGCCGAAGGTAAGCGACGTCAGCGCGATCGCGACCGGCGAGAGCGTCGTCGACCTCGCCGCTGCGCGGATCGGTGACGCTACGCTGCTCGCCACGCTGGCCGTGAAGGCGGAGCCCGCCGGTACGAAGGCCAAGGGCGTCGCCGACGACGCACGCAACGCGCCGATGGTCCTCTCGACCCGCGTCGTCGACGCGGCCGGTAACGTGTCGGCGCCGTCGGTCATCACGACGCGCGCGCTTGCCGTGGGCGGCGTTGCCATCGCGCCCGCCGAGAAGCCCGAGGACGGCGCGGCGGTCGCCTGGGTGGCGCGCGACAACGGCGATCCCGAGGTCCACGTCACCAAGATCGACAAGAAGGGCAGGAAGGGCAACGACCTCCAGCTGACGACGATCAAGGGCGACGCGAGCGACGTGGCGATCGCGTGGGCCGGCGGCGGATGGCTCGTCGCATGGGTCGATGGCCGTGACGGCAACGGAGAGGTCTACGCGACGCGCGTGGGCACCGATCTCTCGCGAGGAACCGGCGTACGGATCACCAACGCGCCCGGTGACGCGAGCGACCTCGTCGCGCTGCCGCGCGGTGATCGCGTGTGGCTGGCGTGGGCCGATCCACGCGAGAGCCCGAAGGACGGCATGGCTGACGTCTTCGTCACCGCCGTTCGCATGAAGGACGCCCAGCGCGACGTCGACGAACAACGACTGCTCGCCACGGCGGCTCACTCGCGCACGCCGCAGCTTGCTCCGGCCGCCGACGGGGGCGTGCACGTCGCGTGGATCGAGGAGGCGCCGCTGGGCGTCGAGTCGCCGGCCACCAGCGGCTACGGCGCGATGTGGGCCACGGTCGGAGCCAACGGCAAGATGCTTGCGCAGCCGGTGAAGCTGCCGCTCGGAGGCGATGGCGCTGCGTCGTCAGTGGCGCTCGAAGGCGCAGCGGGAGGGCTTCGTGCCGTGGTCGCGCGCAGCATGACCGACGCGATCGCGCTCGACGGGATCGACCTCTCGGTCGCCACGCCCCGCGCCTTCCCGCTCCTGACCCTCGATGGTCCTCCGTCCCTCGACGTGGCGCTGGTGCTCGAGGGCGGCGCGCTCTATTTCAACGACGACGGGCCCTCACCCGCCGACAAGCGCGCCCGCCGCGCGCGCATCGTCTGGCCACGCTGAGTCGAATTCGCAAGTGGCACGCAACTCGGTCGCGCGTCGGCCGATTGGGGGACATGCCCGGCAAAGGTCCGGAAACCCACCTCCAGGAGAGCCATGGATTCCCCCAGCATTGCGTCGCGCCCTGATGTCACCATCGCCACCACCGCACCCCGCGTCACGCCGACTCCCGACCGTGGCGCGTTCAAACAGGTCCTCGCGCAGTCACTCGTCCGCGGCGCCGAGACCGCGATGAAGATGCTGCCCGGCTCTCCCCTCATGGCTGTCGCGGTGCGCGGTGGGAACGGCCCGGGCGGGGCTCTCGGCGTTCCGATGACCGGCATCGGCTCTTC